>JAFSFF010000262.1 GCA_017435375.1 Thermoguttaceae bacterium | reverse complement strand
GCGACCGTCGCCAACGGAAACGCGACCGCCGTCAGCGCGCCCAAAACGACGACCGCCCAAAACGCCAACGCGCTAATCGGCGCCGCGACCGCCGCCAAAACGCCGCTTCCCGCCGCAAACTTCGAAACCGCGCCGGTCGCCCCAAGCGCCGCCGCGAACAAGAGCGGAGCCAGCGCCGGGATAAAAAGCGATTTCAGTCGCAAAGTCGCGAACTTCAGCGACGCCGCCGTCGACGAACGCCCCGACGTCGCCAAACGCGCCGTCGTCGTTCGAGCGATCGCGAGCGCGAACCAAATCGCCGCCAACAGCGCGACCGTATGCGCCGCGCAAACCGCTCCGCGCGTCGGCTTCGCTCCCGCTCGTTCCGTCGCGGACGCGGACGCCGCTAAAATCGCCGCCGAGTCGGTCGCCGGATTCGTCGCGCCGCCGCAATGCGCGCAAAGCGCCCCGACGCAACGAACCGACGTCGCCAACGGACAGTCGCCCCAAGCGCCGACGTCCGGCGTCTTCGTCGCGCCCGCCGCCGTCGCGAAAAGAGCGATACCAAGCGCGCCCAAGAGCAAAAACGACGTTTTGAACGTCGCCGAAAACGCTTGCGCCAAAATCGTCGCGGGCGCGAGTTCCAGCCAGTCGACGCGTCGCAGCGTCCCTTCGTCGAGATCGGTAATTCCCTTCATTTCGCACCTCCCGTCGGCGACGCGTTCGCCCGCGTCTTTATTCCGCTTTTTTCGTCGGCGCCGCGCTCCGCTCGACCGCCGAGCCGCCGCGACGCAAACCGTCTCTTTTATTTTATCCTAAGTCGCAAAATTATCAAGAAAAGCGCCCGCGATAAAACAAGAATAATCGCAAAAGGCGCAAAATTTCGCTCGTTTTTCTCTTCAAATCGCGACGCTTAACGATTCGCAAGAAAACGCGAACGCGCTCGATCTCCGTCCGACGACGGAAACCGAACGCGCCGCTTCGTTTCCTCGTTCGCGTCGACGCGTTAACGTCGCCGCTCCTTGCGTTAGTTTTCGCCGGGCTCCTCCGCCGTTTCCGCTTCGAGCCCCGCGATTTCCTCTTCGAGTCGGTCGAGATTCACCGTCTCGAACGTATATTCCTCGTTCAGCCAACGCTTCGCGTCGATCGACTTGCAACGAACCGAGCAAAACGGAAGCGCCGCGTTCTCGTCGTCGAGCGAAAATTGTTTATCGCAAATCGGACATCTCATTTCGACCGCCTTTCGTCGCCCGCCTCGTCTCCGCAAACGCTACTTCGACGTCGGCGCGGAGGAGGTCGACTTGTTTTTATAGTCGGTGATGTAAAAACCGGAACCCTTGAAGATCAACCCGGAACCGCCGCTGATCATTCGCCGCAACGCTTTTTCGCCGCATTTCGGGCAAACTTTGAGCGGTTCGTCGCTCATTTTTTGAAAAACTTCGACGTTTTCGCGGCAAGCGTCGCAACAATACTCGTAGGTCGGCATTTTCTAAATTAACGCTTTCTTAACAAATTTACTCAACTCAATTCGAACGTTCGCTCGTCGCAAACGGTTCATTGCGCCGGCTGCGTCGGAGCGGCCAAGACGACTTGCGCCGGTCGGATAACGCGGTCGTGCAACTTGAACCCGGCTTGCGTTTCGACGATCACCGTGTCTTTCGGATACTCGTCGTTCGGAAGCGACGCGATCGACTCGTGAAAATTCGGGTCGAACTCCTTATGGAGCGCTTCGATTCGCTCGACGCCGTTTTTCGCCAACGTTTCCAAAAATTTGTTATACACCATTTTCACGCCGTCGACAAGGGCCTCGGCGTTGATATTTCCGTCCGGCGCGGCTTCGGCGGCTTCGAGCGCGCGCCCGAGATCGTCCCAAACGGGCAGAATCGCCTTCGCCAAGTCGAACGACGCGTACTTGCTCGCCTCGTTCGCCAAGCGTATCGAACGAGCGCGGAAATTTTCCAGCTCGGCCAACGCTCGCAACGCTCGGTCGCGCGCTTCGTCTCGCTCCGCTTTCACCTTCTCCAATTCGTCGGCTTCCGCCGCCTTGGCCGCCTCTTCAAAGACCGCTTTCGCCGTCGCCTCGACGTTCTCCTCGAAGCGCGCTTGTTCGTTCTTTTCCGTCGTTTCTTGCGCGTCGGCGCCGTTCGTTTCTCGTTCCATTCCGTTTCCCCCGGAGCCGACGCGACCGCCGGCCGTTTATTTTAACGTTGATTTCGTTTTCGCTTTTCGTTCGACGTTCGAACGGCGCGCCGTTCTTCTCGACGCGCCGTCTTTCGTTCGCAACGTCGCCGCAATTTAGAGCGCTTTCGCCGCGCCGCGCTCGATTTCGCCTATTTTACCGGTTCGCGTTAAATTTCGTCGTCTTCCGTTTTTTCTTTTTTCTTCTCTTCGCCGTCTTTTTTCTCTTTATCTTTGTCGTCGGCGAAGAGATCGTCGAAAAAATCCTTCAACTTCGAGCAAAACGACTTCCGTTGCGGCGTTACCGCGTCGCCCTCGATCTCCGCGAGTTTGCGCAAAACCGCTTCGTGTTCCGGCGTCAGTTTCGTCGGCGTTTCGATATAAAACTGAACGATCAAATCGCCGACGGCGTTGCGTCGCGGCGTCGGCATCCCGCGTCCCTTCAAGCGAACGACGTCTCCGTTTTGCGTTCCGGGCGCGATCTTGATCTTTTCCGGCCCGTCGAGCGTCGGCGCTTCGATCTCCGCGCCGAGCGCCGCTTGCGCGTATCCGATCGGAATTTGGCAGATCAAATCTTGCCCTTCGCGACGGAAAAGCGGATGCCGTTTGATTTGAACAAAGACGTAACAGTCGCCGGACGGGCCGCCGTTCGGGCTCCGCTCTCCTTCGCCCTGCAAACGCAACCGCGTTCCCGCGTCGACGCCGGCCGGGACGAGAATTTCGCGAACGACTTCCGTCGATTTCAAACCGGAACCGCGACAGTCGCCGCAAGGTTCGGCGATCGTCGTTCCGCGTCCGCCGCATTTCGGACAAACCGTTTGAATCGAAAAAACGCCGGTCGACTGCTGAACGCGACCGCGCCCGCCGCAAAAACGACAGGTCTCCGGTTTCGTCCCGGGTCGCGCGCCGGAGCCTTCGCAAGTCGGGCAAACTTCGCGACGTCGGAAGCGAATTTCCTTCGTCGCGCCCTTGGCCGCCTCGCGCAAGTCGAGCGTAACGGCGCACTGGACGTCCGCGCCCCGTTGACCGCGAGCGCCGCCCCCTCCGCCGCCGAAAATCGACCCGAACATATCGCCGAAACCGCCGAACATATCGCCGAACGCGCCGAAAATATCGCCGACGTCTTGAAAACCGCCGCCGACGCCCGCGCCGTCGAGCCCGGCCTTCCCGTATCGGTCGTAAATGCTCCGTTTCTCTTTGTCGTTCAAGACTTCGAACGCTTCGGCGCAAAGTTTAAACTTCGCGACCGCCTCCTCGTCGCCGGGGTTGCGGTCGGGGTGATACTTCATCGCGGCTTTGCGGTACGCCGTCGAAATTTCTTTTTCGGACGCCGTCCGTTCGATTCCTAAAACTTCGTAATAGTCGACTTCTTCGGCCATTTTATCTTCAAATTTCGCAACGTTAAGTTTTCAGCGTTTCGTTTTTCGTCGTTTTTTCGACGCGCGGCGCTTCGAAACGTCGAAACGAAAAAGAGAGCGTTCGAAACGTCGTTCCGAATCGCTCCGCGCCGGACGCTTTACGTCCGGGAAAAACGGGCGCCCCGCTTTCGCCGACCGCCCGTCGTTTTGTCGACCGTTCGCCCGCGCTCGCCCCGCTCCGTTGGTTCGGGAAGCGGGAAGCGAACGCGGCGAATTTTGGCCGACCGTTAAAATCAGCGAACCGCGCCGCCGATTTCCTTATCTTTCTTCGCGTCGGTAACGAGCGTTTCGGTCGTCAGCATCAAACCGGCGACGGACGAAGCGTGCGTCAGCGCGGCGCGAACGACCTTCAGCGGGTCGATAACGCCGACTTCGTACATATCGACGTATTCTCCGGTCGCGGCGTTGTAACCTTGCGAGCCGGTCTTTTGCATCACTTCGTCGACGACGACCGTCCCGTCGTAACCGCCGTTGTCGACGATTTGTTTCAGCGGAGCGGAGAGAGCGCGCATCAAAATATCGACGCCGATCTTTTCGTCGCCGCGAGCGTTCGTTCGCGCTTTTTCGACCGCTTCTTTGCAGCGCAGGAGCGCGACGCCGCCGCCCGGGAGAATCCCTTCTTGCGCCGCGGCGCGAGTGGCGTGGAGCGCGTCGTCGACGCGGTCTTTCTTTTGTTTCATCTCGGCTTCGGAGTGAGCGCCGACTTGAACGATCGCGACGCCGCCGCTGATCTTCGCGAGGCGTTCTTGGAATTTTTCGCGGTCGTAATCGCTTTCGCTTTCGGCGATCATTCGACGGAGCAAGTCCGCGCGGGCCTTAACGGCGGCTTTTTCGCCCTTGCCGTCGACGATCGTGGTCGAGTCTTTGTCGACGACGATTTGCTTCGCTTGACCGAGGGATTCGAGGCCGACGTTTTCGAGCTTGACGCCCAAATCTTCGCTGACGACTTGCGCGCCGGTGAGGATCGCGATGTCTTGCAGCATCGCCTTGCGACGGTCGCCGAAGCCCGGAGCCTTGACGGCGGCGACGTCCAAAATACCGCGGAGGCGGTTGACGACGAGCATCGTCAGCGCTTCCGTTTCGACGTCTTCCGCGATAATGAGGAGCGGTTTCGCCTTTTGAGCGACTTTTTCGAGGAGCGGAACCAAGTCGCGAACGTTCGTGATCTTCTTTTCGTGGAGAAGAATGTACGCGTCTTCGAGAACGCACTTCATAACGCTCATGTCGTTGATGAAGTACGGCGAGAGGTAACCCTTGTCGAATTGCATCCCGGCGACGACTTCATAGGTCGTTTCGGCGGTTTTGCCTTCTTCGACGGTGATGACGCCGTCGTTCCCGACCGCTTCCATCGCGTCGGCGAGGAGTTCGCCGATTTCGCGGTCGTTGTTCGCGCTGATGGCGCCGACGTTCGCGATTTCTTCTTTCGTCGTAACCGGTTTCGCCATTTTCGTCAGTTCGGCGACGGCCGCGGCGGCGGCTTTGTCGATCCCGCGGCGGATCGCGGTCGGGTTGCTCCCGGCGGCGACGTTGCGAAGGCCTTCTTTGAAGATGGCGCGAGCCAAAACGGTCGCGGTCGTGGTGCCGTCGCCGACGACGTCGTTCGTTTTCGACGCGACTTCGTTGACGAGCTTGGCGCCCATATTTTCGAACGGGTCGTCGAGTTCGATTTCTTTACTGACGGAGACGCCGTCTTTGGTAACTTTCGGGCCGCCGTAAGCCTTGTTCAAAACGACGTTGCGACCGGTCGGGCCGAGAGTAACGGCGACCGCGTCGGCGAGTTTGTTGACGCCGTCGAGCATCTTGCGTCGCGCCGCGTCGTCGAAAATGAGTTGTTTAGCCACTTGAGGATTCCTTATATATAAACGCTATATTCGGTAAAAATCGCGCTCCGACCTCGACGCTAACGTCGAGCGCCGAGGGAGCGGAACGTCGGCGACCGCGAAAAATCAAGCGGTTTTGACGACCTTGGCGAGGACGTCGCTTTCGCGCAGAATCTTGTATTGAACGCCGTCGACTTCGACGTCGGAACCGGAGTATTTGCCGTAAATGACTTCGTCGCCGACCGCGACGTTCATCGCGGCGCGTTCGCCGTTGTCGAGAAGACGACCGCAACCGGCCGCGACGACGATCCCGCGTTGCGGTTTTTCTTTCGCGGCGTCCGGGAGGTAGAGACCGCCGGCGGTCATTTCTTCGGCTTCCATCGGTTCGACGACGACGCGGTCTTCCAACGGTTTCAGATTGAGGTTTTTCTTCGCGTTCATATTAACGTCCTTTCAATATATTATATGTATATTGTCAAATTTAAGCGCGAGCGGCGCTCCAAAGCGCGTTTCGCGAACGGGAGAGCCGCTTTTATCGACTTCGACAAACGCGGCGTCCGCTTTTCGTTTATATCGTATCGCCCGCCCCCGACTTCCGCGCTCGGCGCCGGGAGCGTTCGTTTTCAATCGTTTTCGGTCGACGTTTAACGGACTAGAAGCCCATTCCGCCCATACCCGGCATACCGCCGCCCATACCGCCCATCGCGTTCGGATCCGGAGCGGCCGGCTCTTCTTTCGGAATGTCCGTCAGGAGGCAGGAAGTCGTCAGCAAGAGTGCGGCGACGCTCGAGGCGTTTTGCAACGCGGTGCGAACGACTTTCGCCGGGTCGATGACGCCCGCTTCGACGAGGTCGCAGTACGAATCTTTGTCGGCGTCGTAACCGTCGTTTTTACCGGTCATTTGGCGAATGCGGTTGACGACGACCGCGCCTTCGATACCGGCGTTTTTGGCGATTTCGCGAATCGGCGCTTCGAGCGCGCGTTTGACGCTTTGGACGCCGTATTGTTCGTCGCCGACCGTTTCGACGTCGGTCAACGCGTCCGCCGCGCGGAGCAACGCGACGCCGCCGCCCGGAACGACGCCTTCGTCCAACGCCGCCTTCGTCGCCGCTTGCGCGTCTTCGAAGAGGTATTTGCGTTCTTTCAGCTCCGATTCGGTCGCCGCGCCGACGTTGATGCGAGCGACGCCGCCGGCGAGTTTCGCGAGGCGTTCTTGGAGCTTTTCTTTGTCGTAAGAGCTGGTCGTCGTTTCGATTTCGGCGCGAATTTGCGCGACGCGAGCTTCGATTTCCTCTTTCTTGCCGCCGCCGTTGACGATCGTCGTCGAATCGCCGGTAACGACGATTTTCTTCGCCTTGCCGAGGTCGGCGATTTTGACCGCGTCGAGTTGGACGCCGAGGTCTTTATAGACGGCGGTCGCGCCGGTCAGGACGGCGATATCGCCGAGCATCGCCTTGCGGCGTTCGCCGTAACCCGGCGCTTTGACCGCGCAAACTTGGAGGACGCCGCGCATTTTGTTGACGACGAGCGTCGCGAGCGCTTCGCCTTCGACGTCTTCGGCGACGATGAAGAGCGGCTTGCTTTGTTTGCTAATCGCTTCGAGGAGCGGAACCAACGATTTGACCGTCGAAATTTTTTCTTCGAAGACGAGAACGAGCGCGTCTTCAAGTTCGACTTTTTGGTCGTCGGCGTTCGTAACAAAGTGCGGGGAGAGGTAGCCGCGGTCGAATTGCATCCCTTCGACGACGTCGACGTAAGTCACGGCTTGCTTCCCTTCTTCGACGGTGATAACGCCGTTTTTACCGACTTTAACGAACGCGTCGGCCAAAATTTGACCGATCGACGTATCGTTGTTCCCGGCGATCGTCGCGACTTGCGCGATTTCTTTGCGGCTCTTGTCGCTGACCGGAGTCGCGAGCTTGTCGACGTATTCGCCGACGACCGCCGCCGCTTTTTGAATCCCGCGCGAAAGAGCCATCGGGTCGGCGCCCGCGGCGACCATCTTGAGGCCTTCGAAGTAGATCGCTTCGGCCAAAACGGTCGCGGTGGTGGTGCCGTCGCCGGCGACGGAGTTCGTTTTCGACGCGGCTTCCTTCACCAGTTGCGCGCCCAAATTTTCTTCCGGGTCTTCGAGCGCGACGTCTTCGGCGACGGTAACGCCGTCTTTGGTAACTTTCGGGGCGCCCCAACCTTTATCCAAAACGACGTTGCGACCGCGGGGGCCCAAGGTGCTTTTCACGGCGCGAGCCAATTTGGCGACGCCCTCGGCGATCGGCCGGCGCGCGGCGTCATCGAACGACATTTTCTTTGCCACTGCGGAATTCTCCTTTAATATTGAGATCGGTTTTTGGTCGATTTGCGCGACGTTTTCGGATTTGCGTCGTTTTCGCCGTCGACAACGACAAAAACGCGATTCCGAACGACGCCGCGCGCTTCGTTTTTTTCTTTTTCATTTCGACGAAAGCCGCCCGACAAGGCGCTTTTTCACGTTCGTTTTACCTACTTTACCAAACGAGCGCTCGCCGCGTCGGGTCAAATAATACCGCGATTCGTCGAAAGCGACGCGCCTTTTCGGCGCCGTCGACGTCGTTTTCGACGCCGTTTCTTATTTTATTGCAATTTTGGCGCCAAAAGACTCTTTCTTTCGGAAAGTACGTCCCTTTTCCTCTAAAAAGCTCCAAAAAAAAGAAAAAAGCAAAGATTTTTTAAGAAAATTTTCTTTTGGCGCGCTTTTTTTTTGTTCTTTTCCAAACACCGCTCTTTTTTTTTGGCGTTTGGCGTCAAATTGGCAGTCGACGTTCGCGCCAAAGCCGAGCGTATTTCTTCGTCTTCAAGACGCCGACTTTCGCGTTGCGAACGCCAATAAAAAAAACGGTCGCGCGTCTTCCGAAACCTTCCGACGCTCGACCGATTTACGCTAAGAAGCGACGCGCTTACAAGGCGCCGCCCATTTTACCGTTTTTCTCTCTTTTTACATTTCGTTCCCAAAATACTCGTCGTACGCCGAAACGTAACCGGGCTCTTGGGCGCGAATTTTCTCCTCTTCGTAAGCGGCGATAATCGCGCGGTGAATCTCTTCGCGACAAACGGAATTGATCGGATGAACGACGTCGACGTATTGTTTATAAGGCGCGAGATCGGCGACGGCGGTCGCGGCGTCTTTCAGATTATTTCCGCAATGATTGCAGAAATTCGACCCGACGGAATTTTTTTGACGGCAAACGGGACAACGAAACGCAAGTTTGCGGCTCGGCATCGCGACAAAATACCCTTGATTTCCCTCCAAAATTTTCAAATCGCGCACCACAAACGCCGCGTCGAACGTTATCGAACAAAAAGCGCGCAAACGTTGGCGCGAGTGGTCGCCGTCAATCAATTTAATCCGAATTTCCGTTATCGTCATCTTATTCTAATCGCTAAAAAATAGTTTCGGCGCGCGTCGTTCTTTCCTCTCCAAACGAGCGTCGAATAAAGGCGTTGTCAAACGCGGCTTACTTCCCAAGCTCGAAACGCGGCGATCGCGAGGGTTGTCGCCCCAACGAGACCGTCGTCGAACAAAAATAATTAGACGCGTCGCCCTTTTGTATGCGATTTCAACGCGAAGCCAACAAGAAAAACTTAAAAAAAGTTTCTTTTTTTAGAAAAGCGGAAGGCGCGTCTCTTTGCGGCGACGCGCCGCTCGCAAAACAATCAATCAGAATTCTTGTTTTCAAGCAAAAATAATTTAACGATCTTCGTTTAATTTTCGCTCAACCTTTGTTTTAACGTCGATTCGAGCGTTTGAAAACGGAACGTTTGCGCAAGGGTACGAGCGACCGCGACCGTTTCGCCGTCGACGCATTTTCGCCGCAACGCTTCCGCCGCTTCGTTCGCCGCCGTTTCGTTCGGATAAATCGCGAAAAACGCCGTCCCGCTCCCGCTCATTTGAACGCCGAGAACGTCGCGAGTCGCCGCCAACGCCGCCCGATAACGCGCGACGCCGTCCCAAATCGTCGCCGCGACCTCTTCGAGTCGGTTGAACAACGCTCCGCCGACCGCCGCCGCGACCGCGTCTTTTGCCGACGTTTCCTTGTTTGCCCCGATTACTTCGCTTGCGCCGTTTTCTCCGTTCGCCCGTTTTGCCGTCGAGACGGCGGCGCAAAAAGCGTCGAGCGAGCGTTTCGGCGTCGGCGGAAGCGCGACGTATTGGCGAAAAACCGCCGGAGTCGAAAGGCCTTCGGTCGGTTTCAAGACGACGAGCCAAATTTCCGGCAGGTCGAACGGCTCGACGATTTCGCCCCGCGAGCGCCCGACCGACGCGCCGTCGAGGAGGAACAGCGGAACGTCGCTCCCGAGCCGTCCGCCGATTTCGCGAAGTCGCTCGTTCGAAAAGGGCCGTCCGCGCAGTTCGTTCAACGCCGCCAACGTCGCCGCCGCGTCGCTCGACCCGCCGCCGAGCCCCGCTTGCGACGGAATCCGCTTGACGACGCGAATCGAAACCGGCGTCGCTTCGCCGAACGCTTCGTCGAACGCTTTCGCGGCGCGGATAATCAAGTTGCGGTCGTCGGTCGGAACGTCGGGAACGGGAGCGCCCGCCGCGTCGACGCACTCGATAATCGACGTCTTTTCAATCTTAGCGCCGTTTTTCGCGTCGCGCAACGAAAATTCTAATTCGTCGCAAAGACCGATCGGCGTCGCGACCGTTTGAATTTCGTGGAACCCGTCGTCTCGTTTGAAAAGAATTTCAAAAAACAAATTCACCTTCGCCGGCGCCCAAACGCGAAGCCCGACGGCGTTTTTTTCCGCTTTTTCCGCCCCGTTCGTTCCCGTCGTCGTCATTTTTTCCTTCCTTTCGCCCGTCAAGTTCGGCAAACCGCGCCGACTTTAACGCCGTTTGACGAATCGCCTTCCGCCGTTCCGCGTCAAAAGCGGCAAATCTCGCCGAATTTAACGCCGCCCGCCGAATCGCTTTCCGCTTCTCCGCGTTAAAACCGGCAAACCGCGCCGAATTTAACGCCGAATTTAACGTTAATTTCAACGGTCGCGCAACGACCAACGCAACTGCCCGCAAGCGGCGTTGATTTTGTCCCCTTTGCGGAAACGGATTTTCACTTGGATTCCGGCGTCTTCGAGCGCGTCGACGAACCGCCGCGTCGTTTGCGTCGACGGCGTTTTGAACGGCAACTCCGGCGCCGGGTTGTACGGGATGACGTTGACGATCGCCGTTTTATTCCGCAAAAGCCGCGCAAGTTCCAACGCGTGTTCGACGCCGGCGTTGATTCCGTCGAGCAAAATATACTCGAACGTAACGCGGCGCCCGGTCGTCTTGAAGAAAACGTCGGCGGCGCTCAAGACCTCCGCGATCGGGTGAATCCGGTTTTGCGGCATAATCTCGTCGCGAATCCGGTCGTTCGGCGCGTGCAGCGAAACGGCCAACTTATACGGAACGTTTTCCGCCGCCAAGCGTCGAATCCCGGCCGGAATCCCGACGGTCGAAATCGTTACCTTGCGGTTGCCCAAGTCGAGCCCGTCCGACGCGGTCGCCTCCGCCAGCGCCGGGAGGAGCGCGTCGAGGTTGAGCGTCGGCTCGCCGGTTCCCATCACGACGATATGCGTCAGCCGCTCTTCCTTCGGGAGAAGCGCGTTCAAGCGGAGGAGTTCCTCCAAAATTTCGCTCTTCGTCAAGTTCCGCGAAAAGCCGCCGAGCCCGCTCGCGCAGAAAGCGCACTTCATCGCGCACCCGACTTGAACGCTGACGCAAGCGGAGCGATGCCCCCGGTCGTCGCGGAGCAAAACGCATTCGACGCGGGCTCCGTCGCGCCATTCGATTAAGAGTTTTTCCGAACCGTCGTCCGAAACCGATTTCGCGACGAGCCGCCCTTCGAAAACGGAGTCGAACCCGACCGGCGCCGCCGCGACGCTTCCGCTTTTCCCGTCCGCCGCCGTTTGCCCCGCTTCCGCAATTCCCCCAGTTTCCGCCGCTTCCGCCGCTCCCGCAAATTCCCCGGTTTCCGCCGTCTTCGCGGTTCCCGTCGTTTCTCCAACCTCCGCCGGAGAGGGCGTTTTTTCGACGCCGTTTTCGAGCAAAATCGGCAAAATCGCCGCTTTTTTCGCCGTCTCGCCGTCTTCCCCTTCTTGACGCGGCGCGACGAACGCTTCCGCCAACTTCGTCCGGAGTTCCTTCGACAGGTCGCTCATTTCGGAAAAACGGTCGGTTTTGCGCGCGAAGACCCAACGCCGGATTTGCCCGACGCGGTATCCCGGCAAGCCCCAACTCTTCAAGAGCGCGGCCAACTCCTCTTTCGAATACTCCAAAAACGGTCGATACTCCGCCGTCGTTTCGCTCGTCTTCTCCATTTTGCCCGTTTTCCCGTTCTTCCGTCGCGTTCCTATTTTTCCTTTTCGCTTTCGACGTTTATTTCGCCGTTCGTTCGCCGCCGACGCGCGTTCCTTTCTCGATTCGATTCGCCGATTTCGCCCTTATATATTAATATTGACAAAATCGGGCGAAAGAAGCGCCGCGCCGCCGTCTATTTTACCGCCGGAAAAATTTTCGAGAAGCGCCGCGACCGCTCCGCTCGACGTTTTTCCCGCGCCCTTCGGTCGCCGACGTTCGCTCGTCCGCCCCTTTCTCCGTTTCGCTCCGTTCGCCGCCGTCGATTTCGCCGTCGATTTCGCCGTCGACGCTCGGCTCCCGAAACGCGGCGCCCACTTCCCTCGCGGCGCGAAACGTTTCGAGTTCTTTCCAAGCCCAACTTCGCGCGTCCGCCTTCTCCAACAGGAACGCGACGCCGTCGACGTGTTTCGAGTAATCGTTCGTCGTCTCCTTCGCGTTGCGCTTCGGACGGCCCAAAATCGGAAACCGCCAAGCGACGAAGAGCGCCGCCAACGCCGCCAAGTGCAACGCGGCCAACGAAAACGGCGTCAACCGCGCCAACGAAAAGGGCGAAACCGGCTCTTTCTCG
>JAFSFF010000261.1 GCA_017435375.1 Thermoguttaceae bacterium | reverse complement strand
TATTATTACATGAACGAAAATATAATATCTTTGAATTTTAAAAACGGAATTAAACAAAACTAATTTTAATTTCGCTAAAATTTCAAAAATAAGAGGACTTTTTTCTTGAAAATGACGACTAAGGCGATTACAATTATAGAAATTACTTTGGTAGACGCCAAAATGCGTCCCCATCGATTAACGTAAATGTTTAGACGCGAAAATTGCGTCCCCTCCGATTAACGTAAATGTTTAGACGCGAAAATCGCGTCCCCGCCAGTTGATTTAAAGTATTGTAACGCTGGGATTAGCTTAAAGTAAAATGAAGTCGCGGCCCGACAAGGCGGTCGGGACGATTTCTCCCCGCGCAAGAAAACGATTGCAAACGGTTGTAAAAAAGGAAAAGCACGATGAAACGGAACGTGTTGAAAAAACGAGCGTTGCGACTCGAACAATTGGAAAAACGCGAACTTTTGTCGGCGACGACCTGGAACGACGCCGCGCAAGCCGACGCCGCCCTCGCCGCGGAAATGGCGGCCGTCCTGAACGCCGACGCGTCGATCGACCTGACCGCCGCCTTCTCCGCCGCGGAAATTGAAGCGGCTCCGCAAGCCGAATCGACGGTTTGGCGCGTTACGTCCCTCGAAGACGGCGCCGAAGGTTCGCTTCGTTGGGCGGTCGCCAACGCGCAAGACGGCGACTCGATCCGCTTCGACCCGGCGTTGAGCCAAAAATATAGCGACGGAACTTACGTTAATATCGTCTTGACGAAAGGCGAAATCGTTATCGACAAAGATATCACGATCGACGGTTACGACCTTTACCACTTAGAAGACCTCAAAGGGCTCATTCACGACCAAGACCATACGGGCGTCCGAGTCGACGCGCAAAGCAATAGCCGTATTTTCAATATCGCCGAAGGAACGGACGTCAGAATCGTCGGCGTCCACATGACGAACGGCTCCGTCCGTTTCGACCCGGAAACCGGCGAATCTTGGGAATTGGGCCAAGAGCTGCCGAAACACACGGACGCCAGCATCGACGCGGCGCACGACGCGGACCACCACGGCGGCGCGTTGCACGTTCCGCTCGGGGCGAAGTTGACGCTCGAAATGTGCGTCGTCTCGAATTCGAAAGCGATTCAAGGGGGCGGCGCGGTCGCGGTCTCCGGCGAATTCTTCGCGGCGGACACGATTTTTGAAAACAACCACGGCGGCGTCGACCACGGCGGCGCGATCCGTATTTTCGACGGTTTCGTCGAAGTTACCGACTGCTACTTCCGCGACAACACGATTCTCCCGTACGGTTACCTCAGTACTAGCGGTTCCGGCGGCGGCAGTTGGGGCGGCGGTTGGTGGCCGGGCGGCGGCGGTTCCAGCTCCGGCAGCTGGGTCGACAAATCCTCGACCACCGGCGGGGGCGGCGCGGTCGCGGCGTCCGGCGGCGCGTTCCGTTCCTTTAACTCGGCGTACACCGGGAACTCCGGTTGGTACGGCGCGGCGATTCACGTCAACGGCGGGAAGGTTCTCCTGTCGAACAACTTGATCGTTGAAAACGGCGGCTCGGCTTATCAAGAAAGCGGCGAATATAAATTCAATCGCGGGTGCTACAACGGCGGCGGCGTCGACTGCGACGGCGGGACGCTGACGATCGTGAACACGACGATCGCCGACAACGTCTCCGCGCACTCCGGTTCCGGGCTTTACGTCAACGGGCACAGCGGCACGAGACCGACGGTTAATATTTACAACTCGATTATCGCGAATAACGAGAGCAAGAGCCAAAACACCGGGTGGGGGCCTTCGGCCAGCAACTTTGATACCGGGAACGAATGCGACGTTTACGGCTACTACGTCCTGACCGACTACGACGATTGGACTACGAGCGTCGGGATCGTCGATATCGGACAAAGCGATAAAATCTTCGTCGGGGACTCCGCCGAGGGGTATTATTGTTACAACTTGGGCCCGAATTCGCCCGCCGCCAACGTCGGGAGCGACGAATACGCCTCCATTTTCCACTACGACGAAACCGCGAAAGATTGGGTGCGCACGGATGAAAAGATCAAGTGCGACTTTGTCCGCAACCAACGTCAAGGCGGCGGCTCGGTCGACTTGGGCGCGTTCGAACGCGACGCGGATCCGTATTACGACCCGATTATGCGTCCGGAAAACGTCCGCTTTAGCGACTACAACCTCAACGAGAAAACCGTCGTTGTCTCTTGGGACGACAAGTCGTACAACGAACTCGGGTTCCGCGTCGAAATTTCGACGGACGGCAAAAACTGGAGTTGGGTTGCGCAAACCGCGGAAAACGTTGCGTCGACGACGCTTACGGGAATCGAGCCGAACGCGCCGTATTACGTTCGCGTTCGCGCCGAAATCGAGCTTTCGAACGTTTCGGAATGGTCCGACGTCGCCGACTTTACCGCGGTCGTTTACACGCTCGACGAACCGGCCGTTTCCGCCGAAGCGACGAGCGCTACCGAAATCGCGTTTTACGTCGGCGAGGTTGAGAACGCCGTCGGGTACGTTTACGAATATTCGGCGAACCCGGATTTCTCGAACGCGACGCGCGGCGAACTCGCGACGTCCGGCATGCTGACGATTTCCGGGTTGCAACCGTATACGCGGTACTACTTCCGCGCTTACGCCGTCGGAACCGGCCTCTACCTCGATTCGCCGTGGAACTCGACCTACGCGACGACCGAAAAAGCCGTTTTGGTCGCGCCGACGCCCGGCGTCGCGCTGACGGACGAAGAAACGACGCTCGAACTCTCCTTCGACGCGGTTCCGAACGCGACGTCGTACGTCTACCGTTATTCGACGAACCCCGATTTCGCCGGCGCGACGGTCGTTACGACGACGGGAGCGGGCGCGTTCGAAATCTCCGGGCTCGAACCGGGGGAAACGTACTACTTCCAAACGAAGGCGATCGGCGGCGGCGCTTACGTCGATTCCGATTGGTCGAACCCGATCGCCGCGACGACGAGCGCGATCGACTTGCCGGCGCCGAACGTTTCCGCCGACGCGACCGGTTCGACGACGATCGAAGTTACGGTCGACCCCGTTCCGAACGCGACGACCTACTACTACCGCTACGCGACGACCGAAGAAGGCTTGGAAACCGCCGAACCGATCGAACTCGACGGCCCCGGCGCGTTCGAAATTAGCGGTTTGAACCCGAACGCGACGTATTACGTCCAAGTTTACGCCGCCGGCGACGGCGAAGCTTACGAAGATTCCGTTTGGTCGACGCCCGTTTCCGCGACGACGGAACAAGTCAAGCTCGCGCCTCCGAGCGTCTCCGGAACGCCGGTCGACTTCTCGACGTTGAAGTTCGAAATCGGTTACGTCGCGAACGCGGAATCCTATATTTACGAGTATTCGGCGAGCCCCGATTTCGCGAACGCGACGACCGTAAGAACCGCGCTCCGCACGGTCGACGTTTCCGGTTTGAACCCGTATACGACGTATTACTTCCGCGCTAAAGCCGTCGGAACCGGAGCTTACGAAACGTCGGAATGGTCGGAAAAGGCCTTCGCGACGACGCCGAAGGTCGACTTGGCCGCGCCGGCGATCGAAACCGTCGCGACGAGTTCTTCGGAGATCGAGCTGACGATCGGCTCCGTCGAACGCGCGACCGGTTATTACTGCGAATACTCGACCGACCCGACTTTTCGCTCGACCAACACGTTGATGGCGACCCCCGGAACCTTCACGCTTACCGGTTTGTCCCCGTACTCGACGTACTACTTCCGCGTCTTGGCCTACGGCGGCCCGACCGCGAATATTTCGGCTTGGTCGACCGACGACGCGACGACGCTCCAAACGAAGCTGGCGCCGCCGACGCCGACGCTCGAGCTGGGCGGAAGTCGCGCGCTTAAATTTACCTTCGACGCGGTTCCGAACGCGCAGTCGTACGTTTACCGTTACGCGACGAACCCGGATTTCAACGGCGCGACGACCGTTAAAAAGGACGCTTCGGGCTCCTTTACGCATAGTCGTTTGAGCGCGGGCCAAACTTATTACTTCCAAGTGATGGCGGTCGGCGACGGCGACAAGTATCTCGATTCCGAGTGGTCGAACGTCGTTTCCGCGACGACGAGCAAGGTCCACTTGCCGGCGCCTCCGGTCGCGATTCAAACGGTCGGTTCGACGACCCTTTCGTTCAACTTCGACGCCGTCGCCAACGCGTCGTCTTACGAATATCGTTACGCGACGACGGAAGACGGTTTGGAAACCGCGACCGCGATTAGCGCCTCCGCCGCCGGAACGTTCGAACTTACCGGCTTGAGCCCGGCTACGACGTATTACGTTCAAGTTCGCGCGATCGGGAACAACACGAATTACGTTACTTCCGAATGGTCGACGGCGGTCGACGCGACGACGGTCAAGATCGTTTTGGACGCTCCGGAAGTCGACGCGACGACGGTCGATTCGTCGACGATAACGTTCGAAATCGGCGCGGTCGAAAACGCCGACTTCTACGAGTACGAATATTCGACGAGCCGCTACTTTACCGCCGAAACGACGACGTCGGGAACCGCGACGAGCGCCGGCGCGTT
>JAFSFF010000260.1 GCA_017435375.1 Thermoguttaceae bacterium | reverse complement strand
GTTCGCGACATATCGTACCCGAACAATTTTTCAAGCGAACGACGGATAAAGTCTTTATTCTCGCCGTTTCGCGCCCAAAAGATCGCCGCCGCGACCGCCTGCGCCCCCTTGATTCCCTCGACCGAGCCGTGCGAACAGCGCGCGCTCCGCTTCGCCTCGGCCAACGTCTCTTCGAGCGTTCCGAACGCCCAGCCGACCGGCGAAATCCGCATCGCCGAACCGTTCCCGTTCCCTTCGAACGTTTGGCCCGGCTCGGCGCAATACCAACGCATAAAACTGTCGCCGTAACCCGCGTTCGGCTCGAAACTTTCGGTCGGGAACCAGCGCGGCCAACGCCGGTACGCCTCCGGATAATCTTCGCAACGCAGAATCGCGTCGGCGGTCGCGACGGTTAAAACGGAATCGTCGGTAAAACTCGAATCGATCGTCCAAGCCTCGAAGTCGGTTCGCCGCGTCGGGCAAAACTCGTACACGGAGCCGACCATATCGCCGATAATCGCGCCAATCATTGCCGCGCCTCCTTAAATCAATCGATGAATAAAGATAAAACGCTCGTTCGCGCTCGCTCGAAGGAGCCGGGCCGCATTATAAAAAACGAAAAACGCGCGGCGCCGCCAAAAAGGCGAACGATTCCCCAATCAAGATAAATTCCATTATAAACGGCGCGACGCCAAAAATCAAGCAAAATTTTCGACGTCGCGCCGTCAAAAGAAAAAAAAGAGCGGAAACGTCGCGACGTCTCGCTCCTTTATTCAAACTTTTTTCAAACTTTTCAAAGAGTCTTACTCTCCGACGCGCCGCTTTAAGCCGGAAACTTCGCTTCAAACGCGTCGACGACCGCTTTCAACCGCGCGTCGAGACGTTCTAAAGCGTTTTGCCGCCAATCGTTCGGAATCGACGCGGCGCCCCAAAACGCCTCCGCGACGCTCCCGGCGATACAAGCCAGCGTGTCCGCGTCGCCGCCGAGCGAAATAGAAAGTCGAATCGCTTCCTCAAAGTCGGACGCGTCTAAAAACGCCGTCAACGCCTCCGGAACCGACTTTTGACAACTAAGCTCAAAGACGTAATCGGGGCGAATTTCATCGCAAGTTCGCGACAAATCATAACCGAACTTTTCTTCGACGGAGCGACGGATAAAGTCTTTATTCTCGCCGTTTCGCGCCCAAAAGATCGCCGCCGCCGTCGCCTGCGCGCCCGTAATTCCCTCCGGGTGGTTGTGCGTGCAAGCCGCGCTCTTTTCCGCCTCCGCCAACGTCTCTTCGAGCGTCGTAAACGCCCAACCGACCGGGCCGACCCGCATCGCCGAACCGTTCCCGAAACTGTTGTAAGGCGGCGCGTTTTCGGCAAAAATCCACTTCTTAAACGCTCCGCCGTACCCCGCTCGCGGAAAGACGTTAGCCCATTTTCGGTACGCGGCGCCGTAATCGCCGTCCGTCAAAATCGCCTCCGCCGTCGCGACCGTCAAGACCGTGTCGTCGGTAAAGCGGGAATATGGACTCCAAGCGGGAAAATCTGTTTGCTTCATCGGGAAAAAAGCGTTTTCATAAACCGAACCGACCATATCGCCGATAATCGAACCTAACAACACCGTTCGCTTCCTTTCGTCGCTCGCGTCGAGCGTCAATAAAGTATATAGACTTCAAAAGCTCGACGCTCAAACGTCAAGAGTCGAGCTTTTTCTTAACTTTTCAAGAAAAAAGAGAGGCTCGCGGGGCAAAATTCTCCCAAAATTTTAAAAATTTTCTAAATTTTTGGCTAAAATTTTCCAAAACGCTCTTTTGCGCTCGGCTTGCGTCGTTTATCGTTCGCGGCGTCACTTCGCTTCGAAGGCGTCGACGACCGCCCGCAACCGTTCCTCGAGACGCTCCAACGTCTTTTGCCGCCAATCGTTCGGAATCGACGCGGCGCCCCAAAACGCCTCCGCGACGCTCCCGGCGATACAAGCCAGCGTGTCTGCGTCGCCGCCGAGCGAAATGGAAAGTCGAATCGCTTCCTCAAAGTCGGACGCGTCCAAAAACGCCGTCAACGCTTGCGGAACGGTCGTTTGACAAATTTCGCTAAAACGGTAGTCGGGACGAATTTCGTCGCAATTTTTCGACAAATTATAGCCGAACATTTTTTCGACCGAAGCGCGGATAAACTCTTTACTTTCGCCGTTTCGCGCCCAAAAGATCGCCGCCGCCGTCGCTTGCGCGCCCTTAATTCCTTCTGGGTGATTATGCGAACAAACCGCGCTCTTTTCCGCCTCCGCCAACGTCTCTTCAAGCGTTTCAAACGCCCAGCCGACCGGGCCGACCCGCATCGCCGAGCCGTTTCCAAAACTATTGTAAGGCGGCGCGTCGTCCGTCGCCAACCAACGAACAAAACCGCCGCCGTAACCGGCGTTCGGCCAAAAACTTGCGTTCGGGAAAAGTCGTCCCCAACGACGATATGATACTCCGTAGTCTCCGCCGTTCAAAATCGCGTCCGCCGTCGCGACGGTCATAACCGAATCGTCGGTAAAACGGGAATCGGGCGTCCAAGCCTCGAAGTCGGTTCGCTTTGTCGGCGAAAACTCGTAAATCGATCCGATTGAATCTCCTATAATCGCGCCAATCATCAAACAACGCTCCAATTTTCAAAAAATCAAAAAATTTGAGCGAGCGCTCGGTTCCGCTCCTTGCAACCTTTGTTCGCCAAGGAGCGAAACCGAGCGCTTCGCCCGTTCAAACACGTCGATAACCGACGTTTATTAGCAGCTTACGATCGATACGGTTGCGTCCAAGCGGCGGGGCCGGTTCGCCATTCGAGCTTTTCGGCGCGCGGCATTTTGACGATTTTCGCGCGGACGTACAAGTCGTCCGGTTTCAGCGTGTACGAACCTTCCGTCCCCTCGACCGTTTCGAGAACGGCGCCGATCTCCGGTGAAAACGTTTCGATCAAGCGGTCGGCCGACTTCTTTTCCTCCGCCGCGACGGCGACCGTCTTGCGCGTCTTGTCAAAATTCTTCTTCGTCCCCTTGAACTCGATGCGGTAATCGCCTTCTTCCTTCACGTCGATTTTAACGGAAAGCGTTTTTCCGTCGAAGTTTATCTCGGCAAAATCGAGTCCGTTCGACGAATAGAAATCGCCGGCGTTGAACGCTTCGAGCAAACTCGGCCAATCGAGTTTCGCCGCTCGCGCGACCGTCCAACCTTTGTTCGCCGGGCCGTCCGGGTAGCCGTGTCGGTCGTCGGAGCCCATCCCGAGGAGAAGCGGAACGTCGGCGAGGGCGCGGAAAGCGTTGACGGCGTCCCAGAAATGCTCCGGTTCCCAAGCGTCGTCGCGAGCGGCGTAATCGCGGTGAATTCCGTTGTTGTTCAACTCGAAAAAGCGAACGTCCGGGTTGGCGATCAGCGCGGTCGGCGAAATGTCGTAAAACTTCCAAAGCGGGTGGTTCGCGGTGAAGAGGAACGGCGAATCGGCGTAGAGTTCGCGTCCGGCGGCGAGCGTTTCGCGGAGCGTGTCGACCGGGTCTTCCTTTTTAATATACTTGAACGTTTTTCGAACGCCGATGAAATTCATATGGACGGCGCGCTTGTCCGGGCAGCTTCCGGTTTGTTCGAAACCGGGGATTAGCAAGAACTTGCCGTCTTCGGCGAACTGCTCGACCAACTCGTCGAACGACTTCATTCGAACGAAGGTCAGTCCGCCGGCTTTTTTGATTCGCACCGAGTCGGCGCCGAAGCGTTCGCGGGTTTGGTCGACGACTTTTTGCGTCAACTTGTTGTTGATCGTTTCGCACTGCATCGGCTTCCAAAGGGACGTTTCGCCCTTAAACGCCGCTTTCATTTCGG
>JAFSFF010000259.1 GCA_017435375.1 Thermoguttaceae bacterium | reverse complement strand
GTCGGTTCCGAGGAGGCGGTAAACCGGGTCGGCGCCGAGCGCGGAGAGGAACTCGCCTTTCGGGTCGGCCCAAGTATCGAGCGTCGCGCTGGCGACGTAAACCGGGCGCGGCGCGATCAGCGCGATCAGCTCGTGTTGGTCGAACGGGAGCGAATTAACGTTGGCGCCGTATTTCTTAAAAGCGCCGCAAAACCAATGCGGGAACGATTTGTTGATTTTCGCGACCGTTTCGCCGAACTCGCGACGCGAGAGCGCCGCGCCGCCGCAACCGGAGTTGTTCGAGATAACGGCGGCGAAACGTTCGTCTTGCGCGCCCGCCCAAAGCGCGGTCTTGCCCAAGCGCGAGTGCCCAGCGACGATCGCTTTCGTCGCGTCGATTTCCGGAAGGGTTTCGAGACAGTCGAGGGCGCGGGAAAGGGCCCAAGCCCAAGCGGCGATCGAAGCGGTTTCGTCCCCGGCGTCGGAACGCTCGCCGAAGAGCGGGTGAACGCCGTTTTTGAAGCCGTCGTCGAAGTCGGCGTCGACCTCTTCGTAACAAAGGGTCGCGACGGCGTAACCGCGGGAGACGATTCGGTCGAACGACCAACGCCCTTTGACGTGTCCGCGCGTTTCTTCCGGCGTCTTGCCCGCGTTCCAATAATGCCCGGCGATTTCGAACGCGCGGACGCCCGGGTCGTCGGTCGTCGCCCAGTTTCCTTCGAAGTTCGGCATAACGAAGACCGGGGCCGGGCCCTTGCGGTCGTTCGGGAAGTAAAGGAGGAGGTCGGCTTTCGGCGTTTGGTTCGGCGCGTCGAAGTAAATGCGGATTTCTTTGCGAGTCGCTTTCCCGCCGAGCGCGTTCGAATCGGACGTCAGCTCTTCGAACTTGATTTTTTCCGGCGCGACGGACGGGCGCTTGCCGAACATTTCGCGGGCGAAGAGGTCGAGCAGCTCCGGACGGCGTTTATCGCGCCAATCGTCGGCGGTCGCGATTTTCGTTCCGTCGGCGGCGACGAGCGGGTCGGGGAGTTCGAACTTCGGAACTTTCGCCTCGTCGTAATTCGGCGCGGGAATATTTTGAGCGAAGGCGGACGAACCGGCGAGCAGGAGCGTCGCGGCGGTCGCGGCGAACGTCGGACGAGTAAAACGGCGTAAAATGGAGAACATCGGCAAACCTTTCTGGGCGCTCCGGCGATTTCGGGCGGTCTTTCGGGAAGTCGCGGAAAATTTCCGAAATTTTCGGGCGCGGTTTTCTTGAAAAAACGTTGGCTTTTCGGGCGGAAATCGGGTATAATGGGCGCGTCGACCCGTCGGCGAAGGCGAAACGTCGAAAAAATCGGCGACGTCGGCGTCGGAGGCGGCGCGGTTCCGCTTCGAACGTCCGATATTTTAACGCGAGCGGCGGGAAAAATCAATCGAAAGACGCGATTTTTGCCGAGATTTTGTCGTTTTATTAATGTCGACGAAAGCGGCGGCGAGAAAAAGGGCGAAAAAACGGCGGCGTTTGACGTCGACGAACGAAAATAACGAAACGAAAAGGAGAAAACGGAATGCAATTTCGACAAATCGGCTCGACCGAAATCGAAGCGTCGGCGATCGCGCTCGGAACTTGGGCGATCGGCGGCTGGATGTGGGGCGGCGCCGACGAAAACGCGGCGATTCGAACGATTCAAACCGCGCTCGACGCCGGGATAACGACCGTCGATACCGCGCCGATATACGGGTTCGGCCGCTCCGAGGAAATCGTCGGGCGGGCGATTCGCGGACGCCGTCGCGACTCGATCGTCGTCGCGAGCAAATGCGGGATTCCTTGGGATACGAAGCCGTTTCCGCCCGGCGTCGGCGAGTTTCACTGCTTCGCGGACGACGTCGGGTTGAGCGCGGAACCGTCGAAATATTACTTGCAGCGGTGTTTGCGTCCGGACGTCATTCGGCGCGGCGTCGAGGATTCGTTGCGGCGGCTCGGAACCGACTGTATCGATTTGATGCAAATTCATCACGTCGGCGACGCGACGACCCCGGTCGCGGACGCGGTCGGTATTTTGGAGGATTTGCGTTGGGAGGGCAAGATTCGCGCCGTCGGAATCTCGAACGCGACGCGCTCGCAACTCGACGAATATTGCGCCGCCGGGCAAATCGACGTCGCGCAAGAGCGGTTTTCGGCGCTCGACCGAACGGTCGAGAAGAACGGCGTTTTGGACGCTTGCCGGGAGCGCGGCGTTTCGTTCTTGGCGTATTCGCCGCTCGAAAACGGGCTTTTGACGGGCCGACTCGACCCGGAGCGCGTTTACGGCGAGGGGGATTTCCGCGCCGACGACCCGAGATTCGCGAAGGCGAACGTCGAACGGGTCAACGCGGCGTTGGCGGAGGCGAGCGGTATCGCTCGGCGGCTCGACTTGAACGTTTCGCAACTGGCCGCCGCTTGGGTCGCGTCGCGGTACGAGCGGGCGGTCGTTCTTTGGGGCGCGCGGACGCCGGAGCAAGCGCTCGAAGCCGCCGGCGCCGGGGACGCGAAACTGAGCGCCGACGATTTTGAAGAGTTCGACGATATTTTGGACTCTTTCGGCGTTAAGTTCGATTGACGACGCGGCGTTAAACAACGTCGGTTTTGCCGATTTTAACGAGTCGGCGCAACGGCGAAAAGGCGTAAAGCGCGTTCCTGACGGGACGCGCTTTTTTTGTCGACGGACGACGCGAAATTTGCCGGTTTTAACGGTCGCGTCGGGTTGTAAAAGGCGTTTGAGCCAATTTTAGCGGTCGCGCCGGAAAAAAACGCCGGTTTTGCCGGTTTTAAGGGGCGGCGTCGAGGAAGCGGCGCAATTCGGCGCGGGTTTCGTCCGGGAGTTTGCGGTCGAGATGGGGCGTTTGCGCGTCGAGTTCGAGCGCGATTTCCGCTTGACGGCGGGCGTCGGCAAGCGCGGCGTCGGCGGCGACCGTCGGGAACGGGAAGTCGGCGTTTTCGACGTCGGCGGAGGAAACGGACGTCGGCGGGGAAAGCGTCGCGACGTCGCGGAGCGCGGCGACGAGCTTGGCGCGCTTGGCGGCGTCGGTCGGCGAACGGTCGACCGCTTGACGGTAAAAATCGACCGCCGAGTCGAGGAACTCGCGGCGCGAACGGCGGGAAACGTCGGCGAAGAGGGACGCGTCGAAGTCGGCCCAACCTTCCCGAAGCGACGCGGAGTTCGGAGAAACCGCCTGCGCTTGAGCCCGGAGTCGCTCCCAACGAGCGCGATTTTCCGGCGTCGGGCGCGTCGCGAACGTTTTTCCGGCCGCGTAGTAACATTGCGAAACGACTTCGTGCGACGCGGCGTCGATTTTTGCCGGGGCGCCCGCTTCGAAGACGTCGCGGTATTGCGCCGCGCCGTTCGGAGCCGAGATTCGGAGCGAGAAAAAGAATTCGGCGGCCCAAGGGCGAAACGCCGTCGCGTCGAAAACGGCGGCGACCGCGACCGCTCCGAGCGCGAAATAGAGCGGAACGTTAACGGGACGGCGCGGGATTTGAGCGGTTTGCGGGGGAACGGCGGTTTGGGACGTTTGGGGGACGTCGTCGGTTTGCGTCGACGCGGAAAGATCGGCTTTTTCGGCGGTTTCGGCGAGTTGCGGCGACTTGGCGGCTGCGTCGGCGCGGTTGACGAGGAACGCGGCGACGAGGAAAATCGGGAAAGTTAACGCCGGATAGCCGATTCCGCCGGCGGCGCAAAGGTTCAAAAAAGCGGCGGCGAGGGCGCCGAGAAGCGCCGCGTTCGACCAGTCGGAACGGAGCGTCGCGCTTGAAACGGTCGGGAAAATAAGGGCGAACGCGACGAACGCCGAGCCGACGAACGCGCCGTCGAGCGGGGCCGTTTGGAAGAGCGACGCGGCGAACGCAATCAAAACGCCGAAAAACGCGCCGCCGACGAACGGAACGTCGACGCCGGTTTGGTCGGTTGAGCTAAGTTGGCGGTTTGGATTGGTTTGGTTGTTTAGGTTGGTTGGGTTGACGGACGGCGTTTCGAGTTTGACGGTTAAAACGGTCGCGACGGCGGCGGTCGCGAGCGCGGCGAGGAAGACGAGGAAGCCGACTAACGCCGGAACGCCGAAGAGCGCGGCCAACTCGAACGCGAACGAATGCGGGTCGGCGATAAACTCGCTCGCGGTCGGGGAAATGTAACGGGCGTAAACGCTTTGGAACTCGCCGGGGCCGACGCCGAGGAGCGGAGAATCGGCGATCATCGCCGCCGTCGAACGCCAGTAATCGAGCCGATAACCCAACGATTTGCCCGCTTCGGCGAAGACTTCGCGGTCGAGAAGCCCGGTCGCGAACGCGCCGACGAGGAGAAAAACGGCGCCGACGAACGCTCCGAGCGTTCCGAACGCGACGCGGCGCGCCGTCTTTCGTTCGGCGCGTCGGAGAGCGGCGAGAAACGACAAAACGCCCCAAACGCCGACGCCGAACGTCGCGCCTAAAAAACCGGAGCGGCTCTTCGTCGCGAGGAGGACGAAAAGAACGAGACCGAGCGCGGCGCTCCAAACGGCGAGCGTCGCGACGCCCGGAACGGAAAGGCGGGCGGTTTCGGAAGTTTGGGCGCTTTTGGCGTTTTCAGCGGGTTGGGGGAGTTGAGGGGATTGGAGCGGGACGGTCGCGTCGGTTTTAACGTTTTTAGCGGTCGCGCGGCGTCGTCGGCGCCCGACGGCGGAGACGAACGCGGCGGCGCCGAAAACGAGCGTCGGAGCGAGAAGACCGGCTAAAGTGTTGGCGAGTCCGAACGTTCCGGTCGGTTCGGAACTTTCGAGGAGGCGGTTTTCAAAGCGCGTTCGCTCGGCGGCGCTCGAAAAGGTCATTCCGTTGGCGGCGAGAACGCCCTCCGGGTCGGCGAGGTAAGCGGCGCGGAGGCGGGGCGTCGCGACCGTCAGCGAGTAAAACGAATGAAGCGACTCGGCGACGGCGACGGCGAAAATTAAAACGCAAACGCTCGGAATCAAACGCGAATCGAAAAAAGAACGGAAACGGCGCGCGAAAAAGTAAAGGAGCGTCGGCGTCGCGAAGAGCCAATAGGCGTTCGTCGCGAAACGGACGTCGCCGGTTTGGCCGAAAATAAGGGCGAGATAAGAGGCGGTCGCCCAAGCGAGAAAGAAGGCGAGCGCGGCGTCGGCGACGCGAACGGCGCGGCGGGCGATTTTGTCGAGCTTGCCGGTTTTACTGGTTGGAGCGGTTTCGTCGCCGGAAACGGCGGGCGCGGCGGCGAGTCGAGCGTCGTTGGCGGCGTCGGTTTTGACGGTTTTGGCGATTTTGTCGGTCGGAAGGAGAGGGAAACGGAGCGCGGCGACCGAAACGGCGGCGGCGAAGAAGAGGAAAAGGAGCGCGACCGGGTTGAAGTCGCCTTCGCGAACCGCGCCTTCCGGAGCGGAAACGAGAATCGGGACGAGCGTCGCGGCGAAACCGAACGCGAACGCGGCGGGAAAAAAGCGCGACGCGGCGCCGGTCGAAGCGATTGGAGCGGTCGAATCGGTTTTAACGGCTTGCGCGGCGGGACGGCGGCGGTTGGGGCGGTTCATCGGGAAGGTTTGACAGGGGAAAAGTCGAGTGAAAATTAGTTGACGTTGCGGCGATTGAAAAACGACGTTAAATTTCGAACAATTCGCCCCGTTTTCGACGTTCGCGGAACTCGGCGGTCGCGGCGAAAAGAACGTCGCCGGAGCTGTTCAACGCGGTTTCGAGGGAGTCTTGAACGACGCCGACGACGAAACCGATTCCGACGACTTGCATCGCGGCGTCGACGCCGATTCCGAAAAGGGAACAAGCGAGCGGAATCAAGAGCAAGGAACCGCCCGCGACCCCGGACGCGCCGCAAGCCGCCAACGTCGAAACGGCGCAAAGGAGCAAGGCGGACGGAAAGTCGACCGAAACGCCGAGCGTGTTCGCCGCCGCGAGCGACATAACGGCGATCGTGATCGCGGCGCCGTTCATATTGATCGTCGCGCCGAGCGGAATCGCGATCGAATAAAGGTTTTCGTCGAGCCCGAGCTTCTTGCAAAGTTGCAGATTGACCGGAATGTTCGCCGCCGAACTCCGCGTGAAGAACGCCGGAACGCCGCTTTCGCGCAAGCAACGGAAGACGAGCGGATAAGGGTTGCGGCGGAGGACGGCGAAAACGAGCGCCGGGTTGAGGACGAGCGCCGCCGTTAACATGCTCCCGACCAAGAGCGCGAGAAGGCGACCGTAATCGGCGAAAATCGCCGCGCCGCTCGTCGCGACCGAGGTAAACGTCAAGCCCAAAATCCCAAGCGGAGCCCAGCCGATCACCCAGCGCGCGGCGGCTGTCGCGGCGGTCGCGAAGTCTTTCAACGTCGATTTCGTCGTCGCGGAAGCGGTCGAACGCAACGCTAACCCGAGGACGACGGCCCAAGTCAAAACGCCGATGAAGTTGCCGTCGACGAGCGCGCCGACCGGGTTTTGCGTCGCGTTTTTCAACAGTTGCGCGAAAACTTCAAAAACGCCCGACGGCGGCGTCCCGGCGTCGGCGGCTTCCGGGAGTTTTAACGTCGTCGGGAAGAGGAAGCTGGCGCCGACCGCCAAAACCGCCGCGAGCGCCGTCGACGTTAAGTAAAGGGCGACGACCGGCGTGAAGCGCGAACCGACTTTTTCGCCGGCGTTGGCGAGCGCCTCGACGACGAGAACGAAAACGAGGAGGGGCGCGATCGCTTTTAGCGCGCCGACGAAAAGCGTCCCGAGCGTTCCGATAACCGTCGCCTCCGGGCAAAGGAAGCCGAGCGCGACGCCCAAAAGGAGCCCGACGGCGATGCGGGCGATCAACGAAAGACGATTCCAACGGTTGAGAAAGCGGTTCATTGGGCGCGGTTTCCTTTTATTGTCGAGGTTTTCGGC
>JAFSFF010000258.1 GCA_017435375.1 Thermoguttaceae bacterium | reverse complement strand
GGCCGCTTCCGAAGAAACGACCGCTCCGGCGGCGACGGCGGAGACCGGTTCGACGCTCGGTTTCGCCGACGCGCAAAAGGCGACGCAAGAAATGTCGAACGACTTGCTTTCGACGTTGAACGCTCGCGGCGGAGCGTCGCTTTACGACCGTTGGCGCGCTTACGACGCCGGAGTGCGTCGCCAAACGTCGGCGCTCGAATCGGGGAGCGAATTGAACGGGCGCTGCCGCTTGCGTTGGTACGAGAAACTTTACGCCGACCCGTTGCGTTCGGCGGGCGAAGTCGAGTTCTTCTCGCGCGCTTGGGGCGGGTTCTTCTCCGGCTCGACGGCGGACGTCGTTTCCGGCGTTCGCTTGGCGCGCGTTAAGATGGACGTCGCGGCGCGCAACGATCAAGCGGCGAAACCGGCTCCGACGACGCCGCAAGAAGCGATCGAAGTTTTGAAAACGGCGCTCGTTGAAACGGCGGCCCTGCACGCTCGCGCGCTCGCGCCGATGAGCAAAGACGACGTCGCGGCGGTTTCGCGGGAAGCGCATTCGATCTTTTGCGCGCAAGCGCAGAGCGGACACACCGTTCCGAGCCGCGGTCGCGCGAAATATTTGATCGACGCGATGCAAAAAATGAACAAGAGCGCGCTTTACGACGCCGCCGAAACGGCTCTTTCCGCGCTCGACGAAAAAACGCTCGAGCTGTTGGCGCAAGTCGACTGGGATTCGCTCGAAAAAGTGAAGGTCGACGGTCAAGAAATGGGGCGCGTTTCGACCGAAGCCGGCGATATCCTCTTCGGCGATAAAAACGCGACCGTTTGGAACCTCGACCAATATTCGACCGTTTGCTGCGTCGTCGACTTGGGCGGGCGCGACGAGTACCGCGAAGGCGTTTGCAACGTCAACCGTCCGGTTTTGGTCGTTCTCGACTTGGGCGGCGACGACGACAATTACGTCGGACAAAATCCCGGGATTCAAGGCGGCGCGATTCTCGGCGTCTCCGTTTGGTACGACGGCGGCGGGAACGACCGTTACCTCGCGAAAGACGTCGCGCAAGGGAGTTGTATCGGCGGCGTCGGAATTTTGGTCGACGAAAGCGGCGACGACCGCTACCTCGGCTTCCTGCGGGCGCAAGGCCAAGCGCTTTGCGGGCTCGGGCTCCAAATCGACCGCGCCGGGAACGACGATTACCGCGCCGCGTTATGGGCGCAAGGCGTCGGCGCGCCGGGCGGTTTCGGGGCGATTCTCGACAAAGACGGAAACGACCATTATTACGTCGGCGGCTACTATTACGACTCGTATCCGGAACACCCGGGGCACGACGGTTGGGGCCAAGGGATCGGCGCCGGGATTCGACGCGTCGCTTGCGGCGGAATCGGGCTTTGCCTCGACGGCGGCGGGGACGACGCTTACGAGTTCGACTACTTCGGACACGGCGGCGGTTACTGGATGGGCGTCGGCGTCGCTCGCGACTTCGGCGGAAACGATATTCGCTACGCCGCCACGTCGACGCGTTACGACGGTTCGCGTCGCGACCAAGCGCGTTGGCAACGCTTTGGTTGCGGGTTCGGCTGCCATTACGCCGTCGGGTATCTCTTCGACGACCTTGGCGACGACGCGTACAACGGCACGATTATGGGGCTCGGGATGGGCTGGGACCTCGGCGCCGGTTTCCTCGTCGACTTCCTCGGCGACGACGCGTTCGAAGCGACCGGCGGTCTGACGCAAGGCGCGGGCGGCGAAGGGAGTATCGGCGTTTTGATGAATTATCGCGGTTCGGATATTTACCGCGGCAACAACCAAGGATACGCTTCGTCGCACTTGACGTATCATTCGCCGAGCGATTGCGGCGCGAACTATAGTTTCGTCGTCGACCACGGCGGAAACGATCAATACGGCTGTCGCGCCGCGAACAACGCCGTTTCGACGCGCGGTATGACGACCGGTTTCATTATCGACCGTCCGGCGCCGGACGAGCCGCAACCGCAAGCGAACGCGCAGGCTCAACCGCAATCGCAAGCGGGCGCGCGTCCGTCGACGGCGCAAGGTTTCCAAGGCGCGCCGGGTTCGATTCGCACGATGGCGGCGCCGCCTCCGACGGTCGAACCGGTCTATAACTTCGACAACGGCGGCGGAATCCAAGGCGGCGGAATGGGGCGCGGTTGGCGTCTCTTCGGCGGCGGCATGTGATTCGTCGAGATGTTGAAAGCGAAAAAGGACGAGCGTCGAACGGCGTTCGTCCTTTTTTCGCGGGACGTTCGGGGAGTCGAGGGAGGCGAAGGGGCGAAATGGAAACGCGCGGGGAAACGTCGGCGACCGGCTTTTGGAAGCGAGAAGTCGTCGAAGGTTGCGTCGACGTCGCGGACTTGGTTTCGCCGTCGAAGTTGGCGGATTTTGTCGTTAATCCTTACGTCGGCTGTCCGCACGCTTGCCGATACTGTTACGCTCGCTTCACGACGCGCTTTCGCCCGGAGCGACCGGAGCTTTGGGGCGATTTCGTCGACGTCAAACGCTGTTCGAAACCGCTCGGCGTAAAGCGGCTGACCGGCAAAACCGTCTTTATGTCGTCGGTTACCGACGCGTACAACCCGGCGGAGCGGAAATACGGCGCGACGCGGCGGATTCTCGAAGAGTTGGCGCCGATCGACTGCTTTCTCTCGGTTACGACGAAGTCGAACCTAATTTTGCGCGACCTCGACCTCCTGAAAGCGCGAGCCGAGCGCGGTTTGGCGAGCGTTTCCATTTCGCTTAATACGTTGGACGACGCGTTCCGCTCCGAAATGGACGCCGCGTCGAGCGTTGAAGAACGGCTCGAAACGTTGCGCGTTTTGTCGGAGGCGGGCGTCCCGACGGTTCTTTTTATGTCGCCGATTTTCCCGTTTGTTACCGACTTTCGAGCGTTGGTCGAGGCGGCGCGACCGTTCGTCGGCGAGGTTTGGTTCGAGAATTTGAAGTTGCGTCGCGGGTACAAAGAGGATATTTTGGCGTATATCCGCGCTCGTTTCCCGAAATTTTACGCCGAGTATCTGAAAATTTACCGACGCGGCGACGTCGGCTATTGGTCGGCGTTGAAGGAGGAAATCGCCGACTACTGCGAGCGAACAGGCGTTCCGAATCGGATTTTCTTTCATTATTAATAAGGGCGCGAAAAAAGCGGCGCGACGTTTTTTTAGAAAAGTCGCGTTTTGAGGGGTTGGGGCCCCTTAAAACGAACGGAAAAACGGGTAAAATTAAGGGTTGGTTCGCGCGTTGGTCGGAGGCGGCTCTTTCGCCGTCGCGACGCCGATTTTAGGCGTTTTCGCTAAAAATCGAGCGTTGAAAACGCGCCGCGAACGATTCAAATTACCCAGATTACCCGTTCGGCGGTCGAGTAACCGCGACCGAGGCGGGGCGACGCCGAGAAGGAGAACGTCCGATGTCGATGAAATGGTCGAAAACGCTGATTCCGACGATGAAGGAAACGCCGAACGGAGCGGAGATTCCGAGTCATATTTTGATGCTCCGCGCCGGGATGATTTCGCAAGTGATGGCGGGCGCCTACGCGTTCCTGCCGCTCGGTTGGCGCGCGCTCCACAAGGCGACGAACATCGTTCGCGAAGAAATGAACCGAACCGGCGCTTCCGAGCTGTTTATGTCGGCGCTCTGTCCGCAATCGCTTTACGAACAAACGAACCGCGTCGAAGCGTTCGGCAACGTCCTCATTAAAACGACGCTGACTCGCGGCGGCGCGAAAACGCCGGTCGTCTTCTGCCCGACGCACGAAGAGGAAATCACGAGCATCGTTTCGCAATACGTCTCGAGCTATCGTCAGCTCCCGATGACTTTGTACCAAATCCAAACGAAGTTCCGCAACGAAGAGCGTCCGAAGTTCGGTCTCCTGCGCACGAGCGAATTTTTGATGAAGGACGCGTACAGCTTCCACACGAATATCGAGTCGCTGAACGAAACGTACCAAGATATGTACGACGCTTACTGCCGCGTTTTCGAACGTTGCGGTCTCCCGTATTTGCCGGTCGAAGCGGAGTCCGGCCCGATCGGCGGCGACGCGTCGCACGAGTTCATGATTCCGTCCCCGAACGGCGAAGACGACGTCGTGTACTGCCCGACCTGCCGTTACGCGGCGAACGTCGAAAAGGCGGAAATCGGCGAAACGGTTTACGTCCGTCCGGAAGACGCGGTTTTGAAGGAAATCGCCGAACTCGACACCCCCGGCGCCCACACGATCGACCAAGTTTGCGCGTTCCTGAAAGCGAAACCGAAGCGCGTCGTTAAAACGTTGATTTACAACGTCGACGGCGCGGCGGTCGCGGTTTTGGTTCGCGGCGATTGCGACGTCAACGAAAACAAACTCCGCCGCGTTCTCGGCGCCGAAAAAGTCGAGTTGGCCGACGACGCGACGATCGAGCGCGTTACCGGCGCTCCGGTCGGGTTCGCGGGCCCGGTCGGCTTGAAAGAAAAGATCAAAATCGTCGCCGACCCGACGATTAAAGAGTTGGTCAACGTCATTGTCGGCGCAAACAAAGCCGAGAAACACTTGGTCAACGTCAACCTCGACCGCGACTTTACGGTCGACGTTTACGGCGACGTCCGCAACGCGCTCCCGGGCGACGCTTGCCCGCGTTGCGGCGCTCCGATGACGATGCAAAACGCGATCGAAGTCGGCCACGTCTTTAAACTTGGGACGAAGTACACGGAAGCGCTGAACGCGAAATTCCTCGACGACTCGTTGGCGCAACAAACGATCATTATGGGCTGCTACGGGATCGGCGTCAGCCGCGTCGTCGCCGGTTTGGTCGAAACGAGTTGGGACGACGCCGGGATCGTTTGGCCGGTCGCGCTCGCGCCTTACGAAGTTTGCGTTTGCCCGATCAAGGCGACTGACGAAGCGAGTATGGCCGCCGCGGAAAAGATCGCGTCGGAACTCGAAGCGCAAGGCGTCGACGTCATCGTCGACGACCGCGACCAACGCCCGGGCGTCAAATTCAAGGACGCCGACCTGATCGGTTTCCCGGTTCGCGTTACGATCGGCAAGAGCCTGCAAGACGGGCAAGTCGAAGTCAAATGGCGTTGGGAAAAGGACGCGACGTTGGTTTCGGTCGACGAAGTCGCCGCGAAGCTCGCCGCCGACTTGGCCGAAGAACGCAAAACCGGCGCCCGTTTCGCCGAAGCGAAAAAAGCTCGCGACGCGCAAAAGTCCGCGAAGTAAGTTCCGGAAAATAAGCGTTTAAAAATTAACGACATTAAAGGCGAAGGCCGCGTCGACGGCGCAAGTCGGCGCGCCTTCCGTTCGAACCGCTCGAAATAAATCAAACGAAAATAACGATGTTCACGACAAACGAAATCCGCGAAAAGTACTTAACGTTCTTTGAATCCAAAGGTTGCGTCCGCCGTCCGAGCGACGTTCTCGTCCCGCGTTGGGACCCGTCGGTCCTTTTCACGCCGGCCGGGATGAACCAATTCAAAGACCACTTCCTCGGGCGTTGCAAGCTCGACTACACCCGCGCCACGACCTGCCAAAAGTGCCTCCGCACCGGCGACATCGACAACGTCGGCCGCACCGCGTTCCACCACACGTTCTTCGAAATGCTCGGGAACTTCAGCTTCGGCGACTACTTCAAGCGCGAAGCGATCCACTGGGCTTGGGAGTTCCTGACCGACAAGAAATGGCTCGGAATCGACCCGGCGATGCTTTCCGCGACGGTCTATAAAGACGACCATGAAGCCGCGAAAATTTGGCTCGAAGAGATCAAACTTCCGGCGGAAAAACTGCAATACCTCGACGAAGACGAAAACTTCTGGCCGGCGTCCGCGCCGAGCGAAGGCCCGGACGGCGTCTGCGGCCCCTGCTCCGAAATTTACCACAAAACGCCGCAGGGCGAAGTCGAAATTTGGAACCTCGTCTTCACGCAATTCAACCGCGTCGGCAACCCGCCGAACAACCTGCGTCCGCTTCCGAGCAAAAACATCGACACCGGGATGGGCCTCGAACGCGTTACGTCCGTTCTGCAAGGCGTCGAAACGAACTTCCACATCGACTCGCTTCGTCCGTTGGTCGACGCGGCGGCGGAAGTCTGCTCGCAAAAATACGACGATCAAGATTTGACGAACGAAAACGGTCGCCGTCTGCGCCGCATCGCCGACCATATCCGCGCCTGCTCGTTCGCGATTCACGAAAACGTTTATCCGGGCCCGAAAGAAGAAAAATACGTCATTCGCCGCCTCCTTCGCCGCGCGGTTCTCGACGGCGTCCAAATGGGAATGAAGAAGCCGTTCCTCTTCCATCTCGTTCCGGTCGTCGCCGACCTGATGAAGGTTCCGTATCCGGAACTTTCCGAAACGATCGAGCGCGTCCAAGGCGTCGTCGCGTCGGAAGAAGAACACTTTATGGCGAACATCGACGGCGGTTTGCGTCGTTTGGACTCCGTCTTCAAGACGATGGAAGACGAAAAGCGCGCCGAAGTTCAAGGCTCCGAAGCGTTTGAAATGTACCAAACGTACGGCTTCCCGCCGGAACTTTTCGAAACGCTCGCCGGCGAACGCAAATACGGCTTCGACTGGGCCGGGTTCGAAAAAGAAATGGAACGCCACGGCGAACTTTCCGGAAGCGCGGAAAAGAACCTCCTCTTCAAACGCGACCCGCTCGAAGGGATTAAGAAAGCGAACAACCCGCCGGAATTCGTCGGTTACGAAACGCTCGAAACGGAAGCGAAAGTTCTCGCGATTCTCGACGGCGAAACGCTCGTCGAAACCGCGACCGCCGAAGGCGACGGCAAAGCGCTCCGCGTCGTCCTCGACAAAACGCCGTTCTACGGCGAAAAGGGCGGTCAAGTCGGCGACTCCGGCGAAATTACGACCGCGAACGGCGCTTGCTTCGTCGTCGAAACGACCGTTTACGACGGCGAATTCTTGGTTTGCGTCGGCAAACTGACCGCCGGAACGCTCGAAGCGGGCCAAGCCGCGACCGCCGCCGTCGACAAGAAACGCCGCGCCGCGATCAGCCGCGCTCACACGGCGACGCACCTCCTGCACGCCGCGCTCCGCGCTCGTCTCGGAAGCCACGCCGAACAACAAGGTTCGAAAGTCGACGCCGACGTCCTGCGTTTCGACTTCACGAACCATAAGGCGCTCGACCGCGAAACGCTCGTTCAAATCGAGCGCGACGTCAACGAAGCGATTTTGGAAGCGCACCCGGTTTCCTGCGAAGAAACGCCGCTCGAAGACGCTCGCAAACTCGGCGCGATGATGCTTTTCGGCGAAAAGTACCCGGATATCGTTCGCGTCGTTAAGATGGGGCCGTCGTTGGAGTTCTGCGGCGGAACGCACTTGACGAACGCGGCGCAAGTCGGCTATTGTAAGATCGTCGCCGAAGAAAGCGTCGGGGCCGGAACGCGCCGCATCGTCGCCGTTACCGGGGCCGAAGCGATCGCGAAAATCGCGCAAGCGGACGCGATCGAAACGACGTTGGCCGGGACGTTGCGCGTTCCGTCGAGCGAAATTGTCGGGCGCGTCGAAGAACTCCTCGCGACGACGAAAAAGCTCCGCAAGGAACTCGAAGCCGCGTCGAAGAAGGACGCCGTTTCGGTCGACGAACTGATTTCGAAAGCGGAAGAGGTCGCCGGAACGAAGTTCGTAACGCTCGTCGCGACCGACGCCGACGCGAACGGCCTGCGCGACGCGATCGACCAAATTCGCCGCAAGACGGAAAACGCCGCGATTTTCTTCGCGAACGTCGACTCGAAGGGCGGCAAAGTCGCGTTGATCGCCGCCGCGACGCGCAACTTGGTCGAGCGCAAATTCAGCGCCGTCGAGTGGATTAAAGCGGTCGCGTCGCACGTCCAAGGGGGCGGCGGCGGTCGTCCGGACATGGCGCAAGCGGGCGGCAAGAAGCCGGAGGGCGTTCCGGCCGCGCTCGAAGCCGCGAAGGCGTTCCTCGCCGAAAAACTCGGTTGATAAACCTCGCCGACAAAGCGGTTAAGCGTCGCCGTTTAACCGCTTAATAAAAGAAAACGCCGAGCGTTTCGACTCGGCGTTTTTTATTTCTTGCGGTCGTTTAAAGTTTTGGCGTTAAAGACGTTAAGCGTCGAGCGCGAAAATTTCCCAAGCGTCGCGGTCGACGAACCGTCGAGCGTAACCGCGCGCCCCGACCGCTCCGTGAAAGCGACCGAGAAAATCGGCGACGGCGATGTTAAGTCCGCCGTCGACAAAGGTTTGCGTTTCCGCGTTAAAGTAAAGCGCGGCGGCGCTTGCGGTCGAACCGTTTGCGAGCGTCGACATCAACTGAAAACGAACGACGTTAAATTTCGGCGGCGCGAGAACTTCCCAACGCCCGCTCGTTCGATTCCAAAACGCGGCGAGGCGGTCGCCGACGCGATACGGCGCGTAAAACGCAAGCGGCAAGTCGTCTTGCGTCAACGTTTTGTCGACGTTCAAACGCTCGAGGAACGTCGGGTCGTAAACGCGTTGGCGAACCGATTCGCTCGAATCGGCGGCGCGACGTAAATTTTCGCGCGGCGTCGGTTGGGCGGAACCGAGCGCGATTTCGGAAAACGGCGTGTAAACCGGCGCGGCTTCGAAACTAATCGTCGGTTCGTAAAGCGTTGCGTCGTCGCGAGTAAAGGCGAGAAACTCGGGCGCTCGCTCTACTTGGAAAACGCGAATTTCCAACGTTCGCGGTTCGGCAAGGCGAAACGACGCCCCGTCTTGCTCGAACGCCCAAGGGCCGTTCGCGTCGACGCGACGAAAAGGAACGTTGCGCGAAGTGAAACCTGAAGTCGCGCTTTCTAAAGAGATAGTCGACATATTCAGCCTCCGACTCTTAAAAAATGAACAAAACGGCGATGAGCGTTTAACTTCTTAGTTGGAAACGGGTTGCGATTGGACGAAAAGCGCGGCGTGATCGGCGGAGCGATAAAGCGGCGTCCCGGCGGCGTCGACGAGGCGTTCCCAAGTTCCGGTCGATTCGCGGTAAAAGTCGTTCCAACCGTAGGTTCCGCCCGCTTCGATTCGTTTTTCGCGGAAGAGAAAGCGGATTTGCCAAGTGTACGCGACGGCGCCCGCGTCGATTTCGCCGTTGAAAATTTTGTTCGCTTCCGCGCCTTCAAAGAGAAGCGTTCCGGCCGCGTAACCGAGAAAACGTTCGGAGTTGACCGTTCCTTGCGTCGCGCTAATCGTTTCCCAAGGCGGGTTTACGACGTTCGACCAAACGAGCTGATGTTCGATCGTCGGGACGCGTTTGACGAGTTGCAGATCGTCGGGAACCGGCGCCGTCGCGTCGAAACGCCAACGCCAACCGCGCGTCGAAAGCGGAATCGACTCGCCGCACGCGACCATTTTATAGGCGAGGCTTGTTCCGGAATCGACGAGCGGCGAATCGGCGCGGTCGACGGAAGTGGTTTCAGCGCGGTAGGATACGACGGCTTTCGCAAAGGAGCCGTATTCGCCGAGCGTCGACGCGGGCCGAGCGATTTTCGAGACGTCGAGCGAACTCGGTTCGAACGGTTCGAACGCGATTTGACTGACGTAAACCCCGGGTTTACCGGGATAAGCGAGTCGCGTCGTCGGCCCGGAAATCGGCGCTTCGGACGACGGCGGAACGAGCGATTCGTCTTCTTCGTCGGACGGCATCAACGATTCGCAGGCGTAAAGCCGGTCGCCGAGAAAGTAGCGGGCGAACGCGTCGCGCTGTTCCCAAGGGACGATAAACGTTCGAGTTGCGGAAAAGGAGTCGAGTGAGTATTTTTCTTGCGGCGAGCCCGGAAGCTCTTGAATTTGAATCGCCATCGTAAAACTTTCGCGTTGGTAAATAACGGTTGAATATACGGTTAGGTTGATGGATTGCGACGCGTTGAGATATTAGTTTTGCGTCGGACGCGTCCAAGCCGCGTCGACGCCTCGACGTTTCCGCGCGATCAAAACGCCCCAATCGGAAAGCGCGTCCGGTCGACGGTAACTTTCCGTTTCGTAACGGGTTCCGTCGGATAAAACGACGACGTCGCGCGGCAAGGCGGGCGTTTCGAGTCGAATCCAAAAAACGATTTCGTCGACGACCGTCGACGCCGGAAAAACGTCCGAATTTTGGCTCGACGTTTTTCGACTCCGAACGACCGCCGGCGCGTTGGCGGCAAGCGTCTCAAAACCGCCGGAACGAAGCGGACGAAGCAGGTCGACGCCCTCCGACGCGTCGGGAAAAAGCTGTTCGCAAAAGCATTGGCAGGAAACAAGTTGCGTTGGTTGCGCGACCGACGTTTTCGCGACCGTCCAAATTTGCGAATCGGCGTCGCAAATCTTGTCGCCGCGTCGAATCGAACGCGTTCGTTCGTCGAGCGGCAAACGCCAAACGGCGGTAAGACGCGGCGGTAAATCGCCGTCGCCGTTAGCGTTGGAAAATTGGCGCGAAAACGCAGCCGCGCGGTCGATTTCAAACGAAACAAGCGCGCCGTCGCGTTTTTGCCGGACGATGACGCGGTCGTTGAAGTCGCCGATATTGTAAAACTTGTCGATAAACGACATAACGTCTCCGTTGATGAAAAGGAAGAGGCGGCGTTCGCGCCGGACTTGAAAGCGAATGAACTTTTAAAACCGACGCGAACGCGAAACGAGAAAAAGGCGCGACGGTTCAATCGACGACGGCGGTCGAACGCAACTCAAATGGCGTTAAAGCGTTAAGTTGCTTGTCGCACCAGTCGACTGTTTGTCGCAAACTTTCTTGATATTCCGTCCAAGAAACGACGGCGCCGTCGATTTTATACGTCGGTTTCGGCTCGCGCGCCAATTCGGCGAGCGTCGCCAAAGTTTGACGTTTGATTTGGAGAACGACGCCGACGTCGAGCGAATTTTCCATATCGGCCTTTCTAAGCGCCGCCGATAAAGACGATAAGTCTTCGCGGCGGCGCGTTGAGCGAAAAGAAGAACGAGACTCTAACGATCGAACGCGTCGAAAGTTAGATGATACGACGTCAACCGACGCATTTGACGACGCAACGCGGATTCAAGACCGCCGGGGTGCCGCGTTCGCTCGCCTTGAAGCGCGCGACGACGTCTTGGCTGAAGTCGGCCTCGCTGCCCGCCGACGAAACGGAAACGGTGATCGGCCAGTTTTCCATATACGCAAACGCCTTTTTGAAGTCGCCGTAAAACCAGTAATCGTCGAGCGTTCCGGCGTCGGCGGACGCGTTGGCTTTAGCGAGTTGGCGGCGCGCGATTCGGCTCGAAACGACCGAAATCTTCTCGAACGGATTCGGAATCGAACGGAGCGTTCCGTCGGCGCAACTCAAATTCGCGCCGTGCAGCAACGCGTTGGCGATTCGACGTTTAGCGGGAGAAACGAGCGCGACGTTCGCTTCGGAAAGAATCGGTTCGCCGGTGTTCGGATCGAGCGCGCTCGCCAGCAGATTTTCGGCGGCGTCGACGTTTTCGAGCGATTCTAACGCGTTTCCGGAAAGGAGATTAACCCAAGGCGCGGACGAGGTCGACGAAGCGTAGTAGGTCGAATACGCGGTTCCGTTCCATTGGTAGAGGTTGGAAACGCCGAGAATCATATCGGCGACGCGTTTTTCCTTGTTGAGCGCGAGCGTTTCGCCGACTTCGCTCGCTCGATTCAGGACGACGTGCGTGCGGTCGAAGAAAACGGCCTCGCGCGTAACCGGAACGATGAGGCCGCGTTTCGTCGTTTCCGGCGTCTCGATGTAATCTTCGCCGAAACCGACGTTCGGGTATGCGGCGCCCGGCTCGATTTCGACCGCGGCGTCGGCGATCGACGCGAAACCGGGGATTTTTTCGCCGTTAAGACGCGTCGGAATCGTAGTAATAAGTTTCGACAAACAAAAGACTTCCGATTGGTACGATTCCAAGATTCGACTGTAAATCAGTTGCCCGGCGACCGTCGCGAACGCGGAAACGTCGACGCCTTGAAACGATTCGGCGAGCGAACCGACGTTCGGGTTGAGTTCGCGCACCCATTCGGAACCGTTGGGAACAAGCGCTTCCGCCAAGTCGCGGAGGCTAAAATCGTCGGCGCGAAGTTCTTGTTTTGCAAGAGCTTCCGAGAGATGTTCGACGGTTTTTTGCGCGCCGTCGAGTTCGTAACGTCGTTTCAATTCGCGGTATTTAATAGCGGACATTAAACGGCCTTTCTAATCGAGAGGAAAGGGAAAGTTGGGGAAAAACGTCGCCGTCGCAAAGGTTGCGATAAGAACGGTTGCGACAAACGCGACGACTTGAGTGGAGGCGGCGAAAATGCGACGCGGATTAGCGACGAATCGCCGCGACAAAATTTTCGGCGTTCGCGTTTTCGTCGAGTTCGGCGCGCGACTTCGAAACGACGGGTTCCGTCGCGACGGAGCGCGCCTCCGCTTGCGCGCGGCGTTCGTCGCCGAACTTGATCGCTTCGCGAACGACGGCGACTTGCTCTTCGATAAGTCGCTGCGCGGACGCGAGATCGCGCGATTCAAGGGCGATTTCGAGGAACGACGAAGCGCCGAGCGTCAAACGAAGGGCGGGCGTTTCTTCGCTCGTCAATTTTTCCAATAAAAATCGAGCGATTGCGCAACGTTTGATCGCCGCGTCGCGCTCTTCTTCAAGCCGTCGCAACCGCTCGTCGCGCTCTTGCGTCGAGGAAGACGGCGTCGACGAATCGGAAGAACGAGCGTCGTAACCGGCGAAGATTGCGTCGGTTATCGCTTCCGATTCGAAAAGTCCGGAAGTGGTCGCAGGATCCGCGACGAGGTCGACGCTGCGAACGCGGACGATTTTATCGACGACTTGCGCGCCGTTTTCAAGTCGAACAACCGCTTCGACGTTGTGCGAAAAACCGAAGTTTTCCGGCGCTTTCTCCGCGTCCCAAAGCATTTGCTCGGCCAACGGGTGCTTCGGATTGAAATGAAAGTCGCCGTAAAGTCCGTTTTCTTGAAGCGTTACGTTCTTGATCGAACCGACGCGATCTTGATATTTGCGCGACTCGTTCGGCGAGCCGTCCGGATGGTTGACGTTCACCTTAGCGTTTTCGTAAAGCGGCGCCGCGTCGCGAAGCGTTGCGAGCGGGTAAATTCTGTTGTTGCGACTTTTAACGCCTAAAATCTTGACGCCGGAAACGACGCCGTTTTCCTTGTCGATTTTGCGTTGCGGCGACGCTAAATCGCAAAATTCCAACACGTTTTCGTTGTTCATAACGCGCTTTCAGTATGAAGGTTAATCTTAGGGCAAAGGAAAAAACGCGATCAGTCGCCGCTCTTTTCGCTTTGCGCAAGTTCTTGACGTAATTGACGTTGCAACGCTCGCTCGCGGTTGGGATCGAGCCCGTAACGCATCGCGGCCGTTTGCGGGGAGATGACGCCGGCGTTCATCAAAATTTCGTCGGCTTGCGCTTCGCTGAGTCGGTCGCGCACCGCGAGCGACGGCGGGATCGCTTGAATCGAAACGCGCCGCCCGACGTCGTCCGGAAGGTCGCCTCGAAGAACGGCGTCTTCGACGACGCGCCAAACGATCTTCATATCTTCTTTAATGAGTTCGTGTTGCATCCGTTCGAAGTTGCGAACGGCCGGGCCTTCGGCGACGCTCGTCGAGGAATAGTTGGCGTTCGAAGCGTCCGAACTCAACATAAATTCCGGAATCGTCAGCCGCGCGGCGATCGCTCGCAACTCCGCTTGCAAAATTTGAACGTAACGGGTCGCGTCGATTCCGGCGATCGGGAATTCGTAATCGACGCCGGCGGTCGCGTCGACGATCGTGCCCGGTTGAAAGCGTTCGCGCGGCGGTAAGTCGTTGGCGGATTGACTTTTATCGCGAACAAAGCGGCGGATGCTTTCCTGCGAGCCGTTGGCGTGTTTGCGAATTAGCGCGATCGACGACTGAATTTCGGCGACGACGCTCATATTGCGGAGGAGTTTTTCGGCGCGTCGCAAGTTGTCGCGAACAGGGTAAAGTAAGGGAACGCCGCGACTTACGGTGGAGTCGACGTTCGCTTTGCGGTGCTGAATTTTCGACGCGTCGATAAAAACGTCGTCGACCCAATAACCGAGGATTTGCTCGGCGTCGCGTTTGTCGGCGACGATTCCGCAACGCGTCGAACGGGCGTTATGTCCTTGCGGCGTCTTGACTTGCTCCGGTTCGACGAAGCGAACGACCGTCTTGCCGGCGGCGTCGCGGAAAAAGC
>JAFSFF010000257.1 GCA_017435375.1 Thermoguttaceae bacterium | reverse complement strand
GTCGGCGACGGCGAGCGGCCCGGCGCCGAATTCTTCCGCGAGCGCGGCGGCGTCGGTCGCTTTAATCGCTTCGGCCAACTCGGCGACGCGAGCCGGAACGCGCAAATCGTCGGCGGCAAACCCAAGCTTTTCAAGGATTTTCGTCGCGAGTTCGTAACTTTCCGGGTGAATCCAAGTCGCGTCGAGCGGGTTGTCGCCGCCGACGATTTTCAGGAACCCGGCGCAGTGCGAGAAGGCCGTTTCGCCGAGTCCGGAGATTTCCTTCAATTCTTCGCGGCGACGATACGGGCCGTTGGCGACGCGGCGTTCGTACACGCGCTTGGCCGTCAATTGGTTGAGCCCGGCGACGTAACGCAAAATGGCCGGCGTCGCGGCGTTCAGGTCGACGCCGACGCGGTTGACGCAGGACGCGACGACGTTCGTCAACGCGTCTTTGAGCGCCTTCGACTTGACGTCGTGTTGGTACATGCCGACGCCGAGACGTTCCGCGTCGATCTTAACCAATTCGTTGAGCGGGTTTTGCAGACGGCGCCCGATCGACGCGGCCCCGCGAACCAACGGGTCGTAATTCGGGAATTCGTCCTTCGCGATTTGACTCGTCGAGTAAACGCTCGCGCCCGCTTCGTTGACGACGATGTACGCGACGTCGGCGTCGGCAAACTTTTCTTCGATGATTTTCGCGACGAAGTTTTCGGCTTCGCGGCAACCGGTTCCGTTCCCGATCGCGAAAACGCTCAACTTATACTTTTCGACGAACTCGACGATTTTCGCGGACGCGGCGGCGCGGCGCTCGGCGTTCCCTTGCAGGAAAACGGCGTCGAAGTCGAGAACGTTCCCAAATTCGTCGAGCGCGACCAGTTTGCAACCGTTTTTGAAGCCCGGGTCGAGCGCCAAGACGCGGCGACGGTTCAACGGACGCTGCATCAAGAGGTTGCGCAGATTCTTCGCAAAGACCGAAACGGCCTGCTCTTCGGCGCGGTCGGTCAGTTCGCGGCGCGCTTCCCGTTCGAGCGACGGCGCGGCCAAGCGGACGACGGCGTCGTCGGCGCAAGCGTTCAGGAAGTCGGCGAACGGGCGCCCCTCGGCGACGAGCGTTTCGCGAGCGATCGCTTTCAGTTGGTCGACGTCGACGTCCAATTTGACCGAAATAATCTTCGCGTTTTCGCCGCGATTCAGCGCGAGCGCGCGGTGCGGCGGGCAGGAGCGCAGGTCGAACGACGCGTCGAAGTAATCGACGAACTGCTTTTCGAGCTGTTCCGCTTGTTGTTCTTTGAACGTCTTCTTTTTCTTCTTTTTGTCGGCTTTAGCGGCGGCGTCTTTCGCTTTCGCGTCGGTCGTTTCGGCGGCGGTTTCCGCGCTTTCGACGGGTTCGGTCGTCGTTTCGACGGCGGCGTCGCCCGGCGTTTCGACGTTTTCTTCCGCGACCGCTTCGACCGGCGTTTCGACCGCTTCAGCTTCCGGTTCCGCGGCGGCGCCCTTCTTCTCGATCTTCTTCGAAACGAGCTTGCCGGTTCGTTGGATTTTGTCGCGCAGACGACGGCGAACCTCGAACGTTTCCGCGAACGTTTCGGCGATAATATCGGCGGCGCCCTTCAACGCTTCCTCGACGGTCGCGACGCCCTTTTCCGCGTCGACGAACGGCGCGGCGAGCGCGTTCAAGTCGGCGGATTCGTCGGCGGCGTTCAAAATCGCGTCGGCGAGCGGCGCGAGCCCCTTGTCGCGGGCCGCTTGCGCCAACGTTTGACGCTTCGATTTATACGGCAAATACAGGTCGTCCAAGCGGCGAGCGGTGCGCGCTTCGCGAATCTTTTGCTCGAGTTCCGGCGTCAATTTCCCTTGCGCTTCGATCGTTTTCAAGAACGAAAGTTTGCGGTCGGTCAGTTGACGTTGTTTTTGATACGCCGCGGCGACTTTCGCGACGCCGTCTTCGCTCAAATTCTTCGTTTGGTCTTTGCGATAACGCGCGATGAAGGGAACGGGATACCCTTCCTCCAACAGGGCGACCGTCGCCTCGACTTGGTCGAGCGGCAGTTCGAGTTCGCGAGCGAGAAAAACGGGATTGACAATAATGGGTTCGGTCATAGCGCCGCGTCCGTCAATTAATATTATATAAAGGGCGCTCGAGCGGAACCCGACGAATCGGGGCTCGAGCCGGTTTCACCAGTTCCGACGTCGCGTCGGAAACGCTTCGGTCGCGCTTGCGGTTCGTCGAGCGTTCCCGCCGAACCGTTCGCCCCCGTTTATTTTCGCCGAAAAAAGTCGAAAATCGAAACGCGGCGAACGAAAAATTGGCGACCATTCTAAAATCTAAAAGAATTTGCGCCGTTTGTCAAGGGAAGTCGACGTTTTCTCGGCAAAAAGTTTTGAGTCCGCGGGCTCCCATCTTCTCTATTTTACCTATCTTGATTTATCAAAGAAATTAAAAATAAGAAGCGCGCTCTCCCCCCCTGTCGCGCTTTTAAAAAAGGAGTAAAATAAGGACGATTATGAAAGACGAACGCGACGCACGCGACGGTTCGCCCGCCGCTTCTCCGGTCTCGTTCGCGCAAGCCGACGCCGCGAGCTTGACGTCCGCCCGGCGACGTTTCGGCGTCCGTTTCACTTCGACGACGAGGAATATCGACTCCTATGGAAGAACGCGTTTACAATTTTTCCGCCGGTCCGGCCGTTCTGCCGGTTTCCGTTTTGAAAAAGGCTCAAGAAGAACTCCTTTGCCTCCCCGGTTGCGGCGCCTCGATTCTTGAAATCAGCCACCGCTCGAAGCAATTCGGCGAAATCCTCGCGCAAACGAAAGCGAACGTCCGCGAACTCCTGAACGTTCCGGAAAACTACAAGATTATGTTCCTGCAAGGCGGCTCGATCACGCAGTTCGCGCTCCTTCCGATGAACATTATCCGCAACACGAACAAAGCCGGCGACTATATCGTTACCGGGACGTGGAGCAAGAAAGCCGCGTCGGAAGCGAAGACGCAAGGCAAGGTCAATATTATTTGGAACGGTCAAGACGAAAAATTCGTCCGCAAACCGAGCGACGCGGAGTTGCAAACGTCGGCCGACGCCGCGTACTGCTACTACTGCGCGAACGAAACGATCGAAGGGATTCAATTCCCGACCGAGCCGAACGTTTCGGTTCCGTTGATCTGCGACGCGTCGAGCGAAATCTTTAGCCGTCCGGTTCAAATGGAAAAATACGGCGTTTTGTTCGCTTGCGCTCAAAAGAACGCGGGCCCGGCGGGCGTTACGCTCGTCATTATGCGCGACGATTTCGTCGAAATGAGCGGCGCCGACCTTCCGTGCATGTTCTCGTACAAGCAACTCGCGGACAAAGACTCGATGCTGAACACGCCGCCGACGTTCGGCATTTATATGATGAAGCTCGTTACCGAATGGCTGAAAGAACAAGGCGGTTTGGAAGTTATGCGTCAAAAGAACGTCGAGAAAGCGCAACTTCTTTACGACGCGATCGACGCTTCGAACGGTTTCTACCGCGTCCACGGGAACAAAGAGTTCCGTTCGTTTATGAACGTTTCGTTCCGCCTCCCGACGGAAGAGCTGGACAAGAAATTCCAAGAGGAAGCGAAGGCGTTCAAGTTGGCGAGCCTCGGCGGCCACCGCAGCGTCGGCGGCGAACGCGCGTCGATCTACAACGCGATGCCGCGCGAAGGCGTCGTCGCTCTCCGCGACTTTATGGTCGACTTCGCGAAGAAAAACGCTTAGTCCAACAATAATTTAACGCGACTTCAAACGGCGTCGTTCCGCAACGCGACGCCGCGCGAAGGCGTCGTCGCTCTCCGCGACTTTACGGTCGACTTCGAGAAGAAAAACGCTTAGTTTAACAAGCGTTAACCGCGTTCAACGCGACTTCAAACGGCGTCGTAACGCAACGCGACGCCGTGCGAAGGCGTCGTCGCACTCCGCGATTTTACGGTCGACTTCGCGAAGAAAACGCCTAGTTTAAGCGTTTAACGCGACTTCAAACGGCGTCGTTCCGCAACGCGACGCCGCGCGAAGAATCGTCGCACTCCGCGACTTTACGGTCGACTTCGCCAAGAAAAACGCTTAGTTTAATAAGCGTTAGCCGCGTTTAACGCGACTTCAAACGGCGCCGTTCTACACGACTTTATGGTCGACTTCACGAAGAAAAACGCCTAATCCAACGACTTACGCACCTTCGCAAAGAAAAACGCTTAGTTTAACTAGCGTTTGACGCAAACTTAACCGGCGCGCTTGATTTTAGTCGAGCGCGCCTTTTTTTTGCCAACTCATCGGGAACGTTTCGTAAGAAAAGCAAAGCGCGTTCGAGACTAAAATCCCGAACGCGCTTTCATTACCCATCAAGGTTTGTCCAAAACACCGTCGCGTTTTTTGGTTTATAAGTTGATGTAATAACTGTTGCGCGCAACGTTGTAGTCGACGAACGTCGCCGTGTATCTTCCACCGTATCCCCAGTAGCTTCCCTTCTTTACTTTTGCGCTCTTGGTCGAACTCCAGTTGGAATTTTCATATCCCTTATTTTGTAAATCACGACAAGAAAACGCCTTAACCCGGAACTGATACGTCGCGTTATTCGTTAAGCCCTTGAGAATATAAGACCCGTTGTTCGGTCGTAAGTTAACCGGAACCCCCATAGGATAGGCTTTTTTCGGCGCGACCTCCACATAAATAGTTTTCCAAGACGAGGCGCCGTTTTTACGATATTGAATCGCGTAAACAGGAGGCAACACGTACTCCGTGTAGTCGGATTTGGCCGCTGCAAACGAAACGTAAATCTGGTTCGACTTCCCGGTTACCAAGCTTAAACTCGGAGTACCCAATTTTTGGCCAGACAGGTTAACCGTCTTCGTCGCGGACGCGTCCGACTTCGAGTAATTACTCGAACTCGAATTAGCGTACAAGCGGAACGTATAACTCGCGCCGATCGTTCCCGTACACGAATAGCTCGTCGTTTTTAAACCGCTCTTCAGCGTTTTCCACGAACAGGAGCCCGATTTATACTCGACCGTATACGATCCGGCGTTCGAAACGGCGTTCCACTTCAACGTAATTTTCTTCCCGGATTTCGTTACGCTTTTCCACGTCGGCGCGACGAGTTTTTTCGTCGTACGCGAGAACGTATAGGTCGACGAGCGAGCGAGTTCTTTCACTCTCGGCGTTCCCAAGGCGGTGGAAGCGTGGCCGTACGCAACGACGTAAACCTTGCACTTTTTCCAACCGGACTTGCTCAACGTCGTCGACGTTCCAGATTTCACCGTGCGTGCATAAGTCGAATTGGAGTCGAATTTATAGCAAACTTTGTAATACGAAACGACGTAGCGCAAGTCGCCGTAACGGTTCCACTTGACCGTGAGACCGCTCGAATTCTTCGAGGTCGCGCTCACGCCGCTCAGCGTTTCCGCCGCGAAGAGTTCCGCTTGGGGGGCTAACAACGCGACGCCGACGGCGAGAACGGAACGTTTCAAAAAACTGCGACGACATTGCAAATTCAACATAACTTATTCCTTTTTTTAACTTAAACGTGCTAAACCCCGACGTTCTCGACGCGCGGTTTCTTTTTTTCTTTCGCTCCTAAGAGAGAGGACGCGCGGAAAAATTACGGCAAACAAGAAAAAAAATTTAAAAAAAACGCACGCCAACAAAAACGCGTTCGAGAAATAACTCTCGAACGCGCTTTTATTTGTCGTTAACGCTCGTTCGCCGCCAGGCTGAACTTTTATTTGACGGCAAACGAATTGTTTTACGCAAAATTAGAAGTAGTAAACTTCGGAAGTTTCGATTTCGTTTTCATCCGCGTCAATAGCGACAACGTAAACGCCGGTCAGTTCGCTTTCGCAGGTATAGCAGACCGCCATACCTTCGACCACGTCAACGGCGTCGAACCACGCAACCGTCGTGCCGTCAACCGCGCAACGAGCTTCGTAACGAGCCGCGCCTTCAATCGCTTCGGTGTTAACGGTCAAGACGCCGTCTTTGATTTCCGCGGTAATCGTCCAAGTCTCATCGGTCGGTTCGTCGGTCGGTTCATCCGTCGGTTCGTCCGTCGGTTCGTCGGTCGGTTCGTCGGTCGGTTCGTCCGTCGGTTCGTCGGTCGGTTCGTCCGTCGGTTCGTCCGTCGGTTCGTCCGTCGGTTCATCCGTCGGTTCGTCGGTCGGTTCGTCCGTCGGTTCATCGGTCGGTTCGTCGGTCGGTTCATCCGTCGGTTCGT
>JAFSFF010000256.1 GCA_017435375.1 Thermoguttaceae bacterium | reverse complement strand
TTGATCAAACTCGACGGCGAAACGGCGGAGCTCGACCGCGCGCTCGGTCGCGTCTTATTCCAGCAAAATCAAGAGGATAAAGCGCGCGAAATGTTTGTTCGCGCCGACAAGTTGACGACCGTCGACGCCGCGTCGACGACGCTTCCGGCCGACGCGTTCCTTTCGCAACTTTACGCCGAGCGCGGCGACCTCGCCAACGCGAAAAAATACTTGGACGCCGCCTTGAAAGCGTCGCCTAAATCGGTTCCGACGTTGGTCTTGTCGATTTCGACGGCGCTTGAAGAAAACGACCTCGAAACCGCTTGGTCGCGCGCTCGCCAACTTTACGCCAACGACAAAAGCGCCGACGTTTTAAAGATTTACGGCAAGGTCGCGCTCTTCCGTTCCGACTATCCGCAGGCCGAGGCGGCGTTCCAAGAGGTCGTCCGTCAAAATCCGATCGACGCCGAGGCGGTCGCCGGACTCGCGCTCGCGCTCTGCGAACAAGACGACGCCGAAAAACGCAAGCGAGCCGTTCAATACGCGACGAGCAACGTTCAAAAACAGTCGAACAACCGCGATTATCTCGCGACGCTCGGCTGGACGCTTTACCGCTCCGGCGAAACCGACGCCGCGATTAAAGTTCTGCACCAGTCGGTCGCCGACGGTCAAATCAACGCCGCGGCCGCGTATTACTTCGCCGTCGCGCTCAACGCAAAGGGCCAAACCGAAGCGGCGAAACAACTTCTGAACGCCGCGCTCGCGACGAAACCGCCGTTCGCCAAACGCGCCGCGGCCGCCGCGCTTGCGAAACAACTGGAAACGGCTCCCGCGCAACCGCAAAAATAAAACGAGTTAACGCTCGTCGCCGCGACTTTGACAAAACGTCGCGGCTCATTTTTTAACGCGTCGACGTTCGACCATTTTGCGTTTAACGTCGACGCAACTTTTTTTACCGCACGACTTAGGAGACCAATAAATGTTCGTCGTCGAACAACCTTTCGCGTCCGATTTCTTTTTCCGTTCGTTGGAAAAACTGCAAGCGCCCGTTCTCGCGAGCGCCGCCGTCGAAGAATTTAACGTCGCGAACCGCAACCTTAACTTGGTTTCGGACAAGGAGTTCGCCGAATATTACCGTAAAATTCCGGAACCCTTATACTGCAATTCGGAAAACGGGTTAAGTCGCGTCGCCAGTCTTTTGCCCGACGCGCCGTTCGTCCGCTTCGCCGAATTGTTCAAGAACAAAGCAAAATTTCGACAAGCCGTCGCGCCGCTTTACCCGAATTTCGTTTTCCGCGAAGTCGGTTTAACGGAATTGCAAACGTTGCAATACGAAGACTTGCCGCGTCGTTTCGTTATTAAGCCGACGGTCGGTTTTTTAAGCGTCGGCGTTCGTTTCGTCGACTCGGCGGAGGATTGGGAGCGCGTCCGAGCCGAGATTCGCCGCGAAAGCGCCGCGTTCGCCGACGGTAAACCCGCCGATTTTCCGCGCGAAGTCGTCGACTTAACTCGTTATTTAATCGAAGAAACGGTCGACGGCGAGGAAATCGCGGTCGACGCTTACTTTACCGTCGACGGGACGCCGGTCGTTCTCGACGTTTTGCGACACCCGTTAGCCGACGCGACCGACGTCCGCGACCGCGTTTACACGACGTCGAAAAAGTTCGTTCGCCGTCTTTTGCCGACGCTCGAAACGACGCTCGCTCGAATTGGCGCAACCGTTGCGAACGCGTTGGATACGTCGTTTAACTTCGCGTTTCCGTTTCACGCCGAATTTCGCGTCGCCGCCGACGGTTCGCTCGTTCCGATCGAAATCAACCCGGGTCGCTTCGCCGGTTGGCACACGACGGAGCTGGCGTTTTACGCTTACGGCGTCGACGTTTACGAAACGCTGACGCGCGGTTTGCGCCCCGATTGGAACAAGATTCTCGCCGACGCCGAAACCGACGACGCCGTTTCGTATTTCGCGATTTTTGAAACGCCGTCCGCGCTCGCCGACGTCGACTCAACCGCCGACGCCGCCTTCGATTACGACGCGCTAAGCCGGGAATTCTCGACGTTGTTCGAATTGCGCCGCGTCGATTGGCGCCGTCGCCCGCTCGCCGCGATCGCGTTCGCGCAAACGTCCGATTCACAAGAACTTGAACGCGTTTTACAGCTCGACGTCGAACAATTTGTTCAACGTTAAATCGCGTTTTTCCCTTTTTTAAAGCGTCGACGGTCGCCCGCTCTCCTCGAACGCGCGACCGTTTTTCATTCGACGCCGCTTGCGCCAATAAAAAAAGAGCGATCTAACGACCGCTCTTTTCTCGTTTTACGTTGGCTTGTCAAGCAACGCGTTCCCTATCAACGCACTTTGCAGATGAAGCGAACGACGCCAAACTCTTTCGGTTCAAGCGGTTCGGTAATTTCCCAACGCAAATTCAGCGAACCTTGCGCGTTCAGTTCGGCGAGGAACTCCGCCGGAACCGACGATTTCGCGGTGTTGTCGACGTAAGCGAGACGCGCCGACAAGTTGTCGAGAATCGTTACGTTCCCAATCGGTTCGTCGCCGATATTTTCGAAACGCAGAGTGAATTCGACCAGTTCGCCCGGACGCGCCGCGTCTTTGTTCGCAATCTTAATCACCCGCAGTTTCGAGGTTTTCGTATCGTCTTTGACCGAGTAAATCGTCCCGGCGCCCTCGAGATAAGTATTCGAAAACGCGTTGACCGTGTCGAGCGCGACCGCGACCTTTTGTTCGCCGCTCCAACCTTGCGCCGCCAACGCGCCTTCAAGCATCAGCGACGCGTCGTTCGTCGCCAAATCGTCGACCGTCGCCGACGTAAGCAACGCGTGCAGGCGGAGTTGCGCGTCCGCTTCCATCAACATAACGCGCGACGTTCCGATCGTCGGAGCCGCCAGCGATTCCGCGCTCGCGACGCCCGCGTTTTGCGAAGCGCCAAGCGGTTTCGTTTCGGCGGTTCGAGCGTCGACGGCTTGAACCCCTTCTTTTTGAACGACTTGCGTCGTCGTATTCGCGCTTTCCAACATCACGCGGCTTTCGCCGGCGATCGGGCCGACAACCTGACGCGCGGCGCCGAAACGCGGGCTGTACAGGAACAAACGGTTCGTCGGTTCGCTCAAAATGCGCCCGTCGACGGTATCGAAGTGCGCGACGGAGTCCTCTTTGTCAAGGTTTTCAACCGACCAGTCTTCGCGAGAATACATCGGGCCCGTCGAGTCGCCGCCGGTAACGACGTATTCGCCGAACTCGGAGCGCGGCGCGTTCGGAGCGTCGGCGTCGAGCGGACGCGAAGTCGGACGATTGACGTTCGCGTAAGGCGCGGCGATCGACGGATCCACTTGCAACGGAAGGACTTGACCGCCGATTCGATTCGACGAAGCCGGAACGGCGGTCGACGCGGCGGGCGCGGGAACAACGGCGTTCGGAGCGACGCGCGTCGTTTTGACGTTTTCCGTTTTCAACTCGACGACCGGCTTAATTTCCGGCGCGGCGGGAGCGGCGTTTTCATCGTCCGCAACGTCTTCCGTTTCAACGTTTTCCGCCTCGTCGTCTTGCATTTGACCGCGAACGATCCAACCGGCGGTTCGGTCGACGCTCGCCCCTTGATAAGGCGCTTGCGGATAAACGCTTTGCGTCGGTTGCGCGGCGGGAACGGCGGTCGGCTGCGCTTCAACCGCTTGCGGAGCCGAAGGTTGCGACGGAGCCGGCGAGTAAGTCGACGTCGCGGGCGCTTGCGGCGCGACGGTCGTCGACGCAACGTCCGGCGTTTGCGGAACTTGCGAAACGAAAACGGGCGTCGGCGCCTGCGCTTGCGGATAAACGAGCGATTGCGTCGCGGGCGGCGTCGGCGTCGGATACGCGTCGGCGCCTTGTAACGCCTGAGTTTGCGCCGGAGCGCCATATGCGGCTTGCGTCGAAGCCGGAACGAACGGAGCGGTCGCAAACGGTTGCGCGGCGGTCGGTTGCGTCGCGCCTAAACGACGCGCTTGCTCGGCGTTGCGACGCGCGGCTTCGTAACGAATTTCGGCGAGGTCTTTCGCGCCTTCCGGTCGCGTTCCCCAGTGCGGCGGAGGCGTCGTCGAACCGATTTTCTTAACGACCGACGCGCCGGTTCCGAAAACGTTCGTTTGTTCGCGCCATTCGCCGGAATAAACGTCGCGATAATATTCCTCTTCTTCCGGCGTTTTCGGGTCGTATTTCGCGTAAGGGTTCTCGTTTTGCGCGTAAGGATTCGAACCGGCGCCTTGCGAATCGGTCGACTGACAAGAGCAAAAAATCAACGGGCAAACCAACGTCGCCGCCGCGAGCCGAGTCGACCAATCGCCGACGCTTCGGCGGGTCGCTTCGCGTTCGAAACGCTTACCGTTAAAGAACTTCATGACGAGCTTCCTTTCCAAAATCGACGCGACGGAGCGCCGACGATTGTCAATCAAATGAACGCGCTTCCGCGCGGCGACGCGCCGCGTTCTCGAAAAAGCTCGCGATACGAAAGGCGCTTCCATCGAAAATATCGACAAAACCGTTAAATAGCTTTAACAACTTTCGGAAATTTCAATAAAATCGTAAAAAACTCTTCATTTTAACATCGACAATCGCCGTTCGCGCCTCAAACGCTTTTTCCGCCCCTAACCTTTGTTTGTTGACGCTTATTCGGCCCTAATATATTAATGGGCGCCGTTCAGCCGCCGCAAAGCGCGAGCGCCAACCGCGCCGTTTCGGTCGCCGTCGAGTCGAAAAGTCCGAGTTTTTCGCACCCTAACCAAACAAAACGCAACGCGACAACCGTTAAAAAAACGCTCAGCGCGCGGTTGACGTAAACCAGCCAACGCGCGTTAAAAAACGTCTTCAATCCCGCGACGAGAAAAACGATCGCGAGATTGCAAAGCGTTATCGAAACAAAGAAAGCGAGCAAATACGTCGTCGCGACGCCCCAACCGCAATCGCGTTGGAAAGCGGAGACGTTCAGCGCGTTGACGGTAAAGGAGTATATCCAAAGATTAGGATTCAAGAAGTTAAGCGCGACGATCAAGTAAAAGGGCCGACGCGGTTTTTGGCTAAAGTCGAAATCGGCCTCCGTCGTTCGAAATTCGGCCCAAGCGATGCGGAAAAGGAGCGCCGCCCCCGCGAACGCGACGCAAGCGAGCGCGCCGCCCGAAATGTTCGAAACGACAAAAAGCGCCAACGCCAACGCGAAAGGGTCGGTGCAAACCGGCGCGAACGCCGCCCGCCAAGCGGAACGCGCCCCGTTCGCCAACGTTTCCGAAACGATAATCGTTTGAAGCGGGCCCGGCGAAACCGCTCCGAAAAAGCCCAGTCCCGCGCCCATCGCAATCGCTCCGACGAGCGCCGTCGTTGCTTCGACAGCCATTTTATCCTCTTCGCATCTCTTTTATATTGGAGTTTAACGTTCCTTTAAAACGCTCGTCGTTTCGTCGACGCGTTCGCAAAGAGCGCAAAATTTTCCGTTATTTTAACAGATTTTCGCAAAAACGCAACGTCCGTCCCGCTCCGCTTCTTGCCAAAATCGCCGGACGCGCTATCATTAATAATAACGACGTTTCGCCCCGACGGCGCAACGCCTTCAACCGAACGCAACTCCATATTAAATCGACGCTTAGAAAGACGCCAATGCTCGCCGCGAACCTCTCGCCGCCGGAAATCGCCGCTTGGCTCCGCGAAACGAACGCGGAACGCCTCCAAACGCTTTGGGACGCCGCCGACCAAATTCGACGCGAACGCGTCGCCGACGCCGTTCGACTCCGCGGACTCGTCGAAATCTCCAACCGCTGTTCTCGCAACTGTTTGTATTGCGGCGTCCGAGCGGAGCGACGCGTCGAGCGTTATCGAATGACGCAAGAGGAAATCCTCGAATGCGCGAAGTTTGCGAAAAAAAACGGCCTCGCGACGCTCGTGTTGCAAGCGGGCGAAGATCGAACGCTCGACGCGGGGTTCGTCGCCGAAACGGTTCGAGCGATTCGCGACGACTTCGGTTTGATAGTAACGCTAAGTCTTGGAGAAAGAACGGATTCGGAACTCGTCCGTTGGCAAGAAGCGGGCGCGAGACGGTATTTGGCGCGCTTTGAAACGTCGAATCCGGCGCTTTACGCGGCGCTTCACCCGAGCGTCGACGGCGCCGGTTTAACGGAGCGAATCGACTTCTTAAAGCGTTTGCGCGAAATCGGTTATGAAGTCGGAAGCGGCGTCATGATCGGGATTCCCGGCCAAACGTTCGACGACCTGGCGCGCGATTTGGCGCTCTTTCGCGAACTCGACCTCGATATGATCGGCTCCGGGCCCTTCCTGCCGCACCCGGGCACGCCGCTAGGAGCGCTCGAAATTCGCGACGGTTATTGGCAAACGGCGCCGCTCGCTTCCGCTCTTTCGCCGTTCAAATCGGAAAGTTCCGCCGCGTCGCGCTTTACGTTTCGTTATCCGACGTCGAGCGATCAAGTTCCGAATACGAACGACGTCGCGTTTAAGGTTGTCGCGTTGTCCCGCGTTCTTTGCCCGGACGCCAATATTCCGAGCGTTACGTCGGTCGCGACGCTCGACGGAAACGGCGGACGCAAAAGCGCGCTTTCTCGCGGCGCAAACGTTGTTATGCCGAACATTACGCCGACCAAATATCGCCGACTTTACGAGATTTACCCGAATAAAGCGGCGACGTTCGAGGACGCGGAAACGACG
>JAFSFF010000255.1 GCA_017435375.1 Thermoguttaceae bacterium | reverse complement strand
GTTCGTTTCCGCACCGACGCGACCGAAATCAAAGTCCGTTACAACCTCTATTCCGGCGGTCTCGCGATGGCGCATATGCCGGCGACCGGCGTTTCCGGGCTCGACCTTTACGCTTTCGACGACGTTTCGAAACGTTGGCTTTGGGTCTCCTGCACGAAGCCGTCGAAAAAAGAAGCGACGGAAACTTGGATTTCCGGAATGGAAGCTAAGGAACGCGATTACTTGGTTTACCTCCCGCTGTACAACGGCGTCGACGCGCTCTCGATCGGCGTTCCGGAAGGCGCGAAGTTTACCGCTCTTTCGCCGCGAACCGACAAAAAACCGATCGTTTATTACGGCACCTCGATCGCGCACGGCGGTTGCGCGTCGCGTCCGGGAATGGCATACACGGCGATTTTGAGCCGCCGCATCGACTATCCGGTCGTCAACCTCGGCTTTTCCGGCTCGGCGAAGATGGAACCGGCGATCGCGGAGCTGATGGCGGAAGTCGACGCGGAAGTTTACGTCGTCGACGCGTTGCCGAACATGACGCCGGAACTCGTCGCCGAACGCGCGCTTCCGTTTTTGAAGATTTTGCGGGAAAAACGCCCGAACACGCCGATTCTGCTCGTCGAAGACCGCTGTATGTCGAACACCTGGATTCGTCCGGAACGTCAAGACTTCCACCGCCGCAACCAAGCGGAATTGAAGAAGGTTTTCGACGCGCTCAAAGACGGCGACCCGAACCTTTATTACCTCGGGCACGAGAATTTGCTCGGCGAAAATCTCGACTTCGACGGCACCGTCGACGCGTCGCACCCGAACGATTTGGGGATGTATCGCCAAACGGACGCGCTCGAAGCGGTTTTGCGTCCGATTTTGGACGGCTTAAAGAAGTAGAACGCTTGGCGTCGAGCGGAGGCGCCGACTTTACCGTCGGCGTTTCTCGGTTTTGAAAGATTGAGTAAAATGGCAAAAATTCAAGGTTGGGCGCGTTGGAAGCGTTGGGCGAGCGTTTGCGTCGCGGCGTCGGCGGTCGCGTTCGTTTTTTCCGCGACGAACGCTTGGGCCGCGCGAGCGACGAACGGCGTGCGCGTAATGTCGTTCAATATTCACGTCGCGAACAATAAAGACGACGAAACTAATTGGGATCGGCGCAAGGAAACGCTCGTCGACGCGATCAAGGAGAGCGACCCGGATTTGCTCGGCGTTCAAGAGGCGCTCCCTCGGCAGATGGATTATCTGAACGAGACGCTGACCGAGTACGCGTCGTTCGGCGTCGGGCGAACCGACGGCAAACGCAAGGGCGAGTTTACCGCGATCTTTTATAAAAAGGATAAGTTCGAACTCCTCGACTCCGGAACGTTTTGGCTAAGTCCGACGCCGGAGAAGCCGGGAAGAGGTTGGGACGCCGCCTATACCCGTATTTTAACTTGGGGAAAATTTCGTTCGCTGAAAACGAAAAAAGAGTTCGTTTACGCGAACACGCACCTCGACAACGCCGGCAAAGTCGCTCGACTCGAAAGCGCGAAAATGATTTTGAGCAAATTCGGCGAAATGGTCGGCGACAAAGCGCCTTTTTTCGTTACCGGCGATTTCAACTGCGACGAAAACTCCGAGCCGTACCGCCTTTTGACGACCTCGGGCCTATACGACGCCGCTAAAATCGCGAAAACTTGCAAAATCGCGCAACCGCGCACTTTCAATAATTATTGTCGCATTCCGGTGGAAAAGGGGAAGATTATCGACTTCGTGTTCGTGAATAGCAAATGCGACGTCTTAAAGTTTTAAATCAATCCCGACCTGCACCGCGATCCGAAGACTCGCAAAAAACGCCCGGCGAGCGACCATAACTCGGTCGTCGCGACGTTGCGCTTCGTCGACTAAGCGGCGGAGTTTAACGAATTTAAGATTTTTAACGCGTCGGCGCTCCCGTTGCGTCGACGTCGATAATAAACAGGTAAAACGAAAGGATTATTCCGATGCGTTTGATGCAATGGACGAGCGTTTGCGCGGCGTTGTTGGCCGTCGCGTCCCTTTTTTCTTCGACGAACCTTCGCGCCGACGAGCCGGTCGACGGTTTGCGCGTAATGTCGTTTAATATTCGTCTCGCGAATAACGGCGACGGCGAAAACCGTTGGGATCTCCGTAAGGAAACGTTGGTCGACGTCGTGAAAGGGGACGATCCGCACCTTCTCGGCGTTCAAGAAGCGCTCCCGGGACAAATGGATTATTTGAACGCGGCGCTGACCGAGTACGCGTCGATCGGCGTCGGGCGCGACGACGGCAAGCGCAAGGGCGAGTTTATGGCGATCTTTTACAAGAAAGACGCGCTCGAACTCCTCGACTCCGGCACCTTCTGGCTCAGCCAAACCCCGGACAAACCGGGCGTCAAAGGTTGGGACGCCGAGTGCAACCGCACCGTTACTTGGGGCAAATTCCGTTGCAAAAAGACCGGTAAAGAATTTGCGTATGCGAACACGCACTTCGATCACGTCGGGACGATCGCCCGCAAGGAAAGCGCGAAGTTGATTTTGCGCAAGCTCGACGAAATCATCGGCGCCGACGGCCCGTTCTTCGTCAGCGGCGACTTCAACGTTACCGATCAATCGGAAGCGTATCGCGTGATGACGACCGGCGTCGACGATATTCCGGGTCTCAAGGACTCCAATAAAGTCGCGAAAGTCCGCGACATTGCGCAACCGCGCACCTTCAACAACTTCAACAAGATTCCGGTCGAAAAAGCGGCGATCATCGACTTCATTTTCGTCAACGACAAGTGCGTCGTCGAAAAGTTCGAAATCAACCCGGACTTGCACAAAGACCCGAAAACCGGCAAAGAACGCCCGGCGAGCGACCATAACTCGATTATGGCGACCCTGACTTTTGTCGATTGAGCGGTTTAACCGGTAAAGTCGATGTATTTTGAAGAGCGCGGCGGCGGAAACGTCGCGCTCTTTTGCGTTGAGGACGGTTTAATTTTCGACGTTTAAACTTTGCGCGTCGGCGCGGCGTTTATTTTTGAACGCGCCGAAATTTTTTGTTCGATTAAAGCGGCGTTTGCGTCGCGGCCGAGGAGAGCGGTTGTGTTGAATTTAACGATGGAAACGCCCGTCGCGGCGCAAGCGGTCGTCGTTTTTCTGTTCGGAACGGCGTTGGCGGCGGCGGCGAACTATTTTGTCGACCGTTTCGGTTGGACGCCGCGTTACCGCTCCCCTTGGCGGCGGATTCCGGCGAACGTCGTCGGCCCAAAACGGCGTTGGACGGCGCGGATTCCGGTTGTCGGCTGGTTCGAAACGGCGCGTTTGCGTCTTGAAAAATCGGAAAACGTCGCGAAAAACGAAAAAACGACGCGGAAACGAGGCGCAAAGTCGGGCGGCGGCGCGACGGCGTTCGACTTCGCGACGATTCCCGGTTGGGAAGGGCGGTTCTTTTGGTTGCGTCCGCTTGTCGTCGAAACGCTTTTCGCGACGCTTTTGAGTTGGCGTTTTTGCGTTTTGACCGACGGCGTCGTGACCGAAGCGGAGGCGGGGCGCGCGCTCGTTTTTTGGGGCGCGGAGACGATTTTTTATTGGCTGGCGCTCTGTATGACGCTGGTCGACTTTGACGATTATATTATTCCGGACGCGGCGGTGATTCCGGGCGCGGTCGTCGGGCTAACGTTGGCGGCGGTTTTTCCGTTTTTGACGGTCGCGCCGATCGCTTGGCCGCTCGACTTGACCGGCGCGGCGACGACGAACGACGTTTTTCTTTTCGCGGCGGTTTTGAGCGAGCGTTGCGGTTGGGACGCGTCGCCCGGCGTCGTTCGTTGGTTGGTCGGGGCGGGAATCGCGGCGATTTGGACGTTTTGGTCGTTCGCGCTTCTCGAACGGCGTTTTCCGGCGCGGCGACTCGGCGTTCGGAAAGCGGCGGCGATCTTTTGCCGTCGACTGCGCCGCTCGACGTTAACCCCGATTCTCGCGGCGATTTGGGCGCTCGGACTCGTCGGAATCGCCGTCGTCGTCGGAGGGGACGGAAGCGTCGAAACGCTCGATTCGATTTCGCCGGCCGGCGGCGGTTTGGGGACGCGGACGACGTTCGACCGGGCGCTTTCGTCGTCCGGAGCGTTGGCGAACGCGGCGGTCGGGCTCTTCGTCGGCGCGACGATTATTTGGGCGGTGCGGATTATCGGGCGTTCGGCACTCGGCGTCGAGGCGATGGGGATCGGCGACGTCGCGGCGCTCGGCGTTATCGGAGCGTTCGTCGGTTGGCAAGGCGCGGTCGTCGCGTTCTTCGTCGCGCCGTTTTTCGGTCTTGTTTTTGGGTTTTTGAGG
>JAFSFF010000254.1 GCA_017435375.1 Thermoguttaceae bacterium | reverse complement strand
GTTTGGCAAGCCAACGCCAATTGTTTCAGGTTGTTCGTGCATTGCATACGACGGGCCGCTTCGCGCGCCGCTTGAACGGCCGGCAGGAGCAGACCGATCAAAATCCCGATAATCGCGATGACGACCAACAATTCGACGAGAGTAAAACCGTATTGTTTACCCCCCCCCCCAGTTTAACATTCGTTTTCATTTTTGAACCTCAGGTAGGTAAAAAATAAGAAAATTGTGCATATCGTTTGCGCGTCGGCGACGCGCTTTTTTACGACGGCAAGAAAAGGGGAAAACGAAAACCGACCCTAACGCCGATTTCCGTTTTCAACTTCGTCGACCGTTAATATATCGTCAAATTCAAAATAACGCAAGAGCCCCCGCCGCTTAATTTTGAGCGCGACGGAAAAAAACGTCGAAAAAAGCGCCCGCGCGACCGGCGCTCTCCTTCGACGTTTCCTCAACTTCCTATTTTAACGCGACTTAAAGACTACCAAGTCGGTCGGCAATAAATCGCGTTTCGTCGTTTTCGCCGTCTTAAACGTCAAAGCGTCCAGCCGTTTTGGTAGTTGGCGGCGATCATCGCGTTCGCTTCCGGGTTGTTCGGAATCGTGTTCGTCGCGGCGTCGTATTCGACCGGCTTGCGGCTGCGAATCGCGAGCGTTCCGAGCAAAACGAACTCGAGAACCGGGGCCGCGTCGACGAAGTTCGAGCCGGCTTTTTCGCCTCCTTTGCAAGCGGTCAACCATTCGGCGAAGACGTCGCCGCGTCTCGGGAGCCGCTTCGGAACGTCCGCGAACTTCTTCGCCCGTTCCGGATTCAAGATTTGGTCGTCGAACATGACGCCTTCGTCGCCGACGTAAAGAACGCCTTCGGTCGGGAGCGAGTCGCCGTTCCAATCGCGCGGCATTGGGGGGCGGATTCCGCCGTCGCTCCAAACGAGCCGAACCGGCAGTCGCCCGTCGCGTTCCGGGAAGTCGTAGGTAACGACGCTCGACAACGGGAACGAAACGTCGTAAAATTTCGAAGTCGACGCGACGACGCGGCTCGGCGTCCCGAGTTTCAGCGCCCGGTAAGGAATGTTCGCCCAATGGCAGCCCATATCGCCGAGCGCGCCGGTTCCGAACGCCGTCCAACCGCGGAAGTTGAACGGATGGAAAACCGCTTGACCGCCCCAATTTTCCGGACTCATTTTCGGAATCGGCGACGCCTCCGGCCAACGGTCGGCGAACGGAATTTTCGGCGCCGGGCCGAGCCAAGCGTCCCAATCGAACCCGTCCGGAATCGGACTCGTGAAGTCCGGGTAAGACGGCGCGCCCTGCGGCCAAACCGGGCGCAAACTCCAGCAGTAAACTTCCCTAACTTGCCCAATCGCCCCCGCTTCCAACAACTCGACGACGCGACAGCCGGTTTCGCCGGTCGCCGGACTCGTCGTGATTTGCGTCGCGACGCCCGCTTTTTTCGCCGCGTCGACGACGACGCGCCCCTCTTCGAGCGTTCGCGTCAACGGTTTGACGCAGCAAAGGTGTTTCCCGGCTCGGAGCGCGGCGAGCGAAACGATCGCGTGAGTGTGGTCGGGCGTCCCGCAGTAAACCGCGTCGATTTTGTCCCCCTCGGCGTCGAGCGCTTCGCGGAAGTCCTTGTATTTTCGCGCTTGCGGGAAGACTTTAAACGTCTTCTCGGCGTGCGCCCAGTCGATATCGCAAAGCGCTTCGACTTGGAAACCGACCCGCGCCGCGTCTTGCATTTGCGGACAGCCGATTCCGCCGACGCCGATTCCGAGGAGAGTCGGTTTGTCGCTCGGCGCCGTTTCGCCGCGTCCGAGAACGGAGCGCGGAACGATCGTCGGCGCGAGCGCGACCGCCCCAAACGTCGCGGCGGCGCCTAAAAAATTTCGTCGCGAAAGTTTCATTTTCTTTCCCTTATATTAATATTGACAAAAACGAAAGAAATAACGAAAAAAAACTTCAAAGAAAAAACGCCGAACCGCCGCCCGACCGGACGCGTCGACGACCGATTAAACAAAACTAACTTTCCCATTTTTCGCGCCGTCCGCCAACTCTTCGAACGACGAACGCGCCCAAACCGAGAACGACGCAAGCGAGCGCGAGCGTTTCCGCGAGGTCGCGCCCGCCGAGAAGCGTTCCCTTCCCGAGCCGCGCGCAGTCGACCGGCAAAACTTCCGCCGCGACGACTTCCGTTCCGCCCCGAGCGCCGCGACTCCGAACCCGCCCCGCTTGGTCGATATGCGCCGAAAAACCGCCGTGCGTCGCGGCGACGACCGGCTTGCGATTCTCGACGGCGCGGAAAACTTGCGTCGCGAGGTGCCCGTCCGTCTGCGAACCGTTGCGGAACCAACCGTCGTTCGAGAGGCAAACCAAAACGTCCGGCTCCGCGCCCGCCGCCGTCAGTTCGCGGACTTGCTCCTTGACGTAATGCGGAATCGAGCTTTCGAAGCAAATGTGCGGCGCGAAAAGGAGCGGTTCCGCTTGCGCGTTTCGCCCGGTTTCGCCGTTCTTTTTAATTTCGCCGCTTTCCCCGCTTCGCTCAACCTCGTCAACTTCGCCAACTTTGCCAATTCCCCCAATTTTACCGTTTTTCGCCGTCCCGCCGCGTCGAACGACCGGAAAAACGACCGGCCCGGCGCCGCGTTCGAGCGAAAAATCGGCGCAAACCGCCTTCAACGGGAACCAATCGGGAAGCAGGTCGGCGCCGGGAATATATTCGCCGCAGATAACGAGCCGCCGCTTCCCGTAAAGCCGGAACGCCGCAAGATTCGGGTCGTTCGGCGCGGTCGAGGCGGGCGTTTTCCAGTCGACGTATTTTTCCCCAAGCGCCGCGACGGCCGTCGAATCGAGACGCGGCGCGAAAACGGCGGCGTTAAAAACGGTCGTTTCGTCCCCGGCGTCGACGTCGACGAGAAGCGCGGTCGTTCCCAAAATCGCCGACGCGCCGAGTCGCTCCGTCAAGCGGGCCGCGTCGCGCCGCGATCGGGAAAGCGCCCGCGACTTTTCCGCCCGCGCGATTCGCTCGACTTCCGCCGTCGCGGAAACCGCCGAGTTTGCCGATTCTTCCGCGTTTGCGCCGTTCCCTGAAACCGCCGCGTTTGTCTCGTTTGCGCCGTCTTCCAAAACCGCCGCGTTTTCCCCGTTTGCCGCAACCGCCGTCGTTTTCTCGTCCCAAAAGACGTCGAAGCAACTTTCCGGCCAAACGACGACGTCGAAACCGACCGCGTCGCGCCCCGCCTCCGCCGCCAACGACAAATAAGTTTCCGCAACTTGCGTATTTTGCCAATCCGGAACCGGGAAGCGATACGTCGTTCCGTCCTGCAAGAGCGCGACCCGGCAAGGAACCGCGCCCGACTCGACCGCCGAACGCTCCGCCGCGTCGAAAAATTCGATTCGCCAAACGCCGAAACCGACGACGACGCCGAAAATCGCGACCGCGCCAAGCGCCGAAAGCGCGACGCGTTTCCATTTCGCGCCGTCAAACGTTCGCCGATTTGCGCCGTTTGCCGATTCGCCGTCTTCCGCCGAAACCGCCCCGTTTGCTTCGTCCGCTTTATTTGCCTTGCTTGCGCAACTTCGCGAAACCGCCGCCGCGAACGCCGTTCCGAGAAGCGTTCCGATCGCGACGATCGCCGCGCCGACGCCGTATTCGCCGAACGGTTCGGCAATTTGGATAAATTGGGGGAAGTCGTAAACGGAGTGCGAGAGGCCCGCGAAGGAAAATCCGCCGAGCCCGCGGTTGCGCAACCATTCGACCGCCGTCCAAGCGACCGGCGCCGCCAACCAAAGCGGAAGTCCGAATCCTTTCAAGGCTCGCGCTCCTTGCGCTCCTTGCGCTCTTTGCGCAAATTCGCCAAATCGCGCCGTTTGCTTTTTTCGCCCGCTTTGCGCCGCTTGCGTTCCTTGCGTCGTTCGCCGAAGTTTTAACGCTAAAACCGGCGCCGTTTTCCCGCTCGACGCGTTTTCGCCGTTTCGCTCCGCCGAAACCGCTTGCGCCGTTTGCGTTATTTGCGCCGGCTCGCCGCTTTTCTCTTCTTTTTTATTCTCCCCCTCTTCTTTATCTTCCCTGTTTTTCGCCGTCAAGTCGTTTCGCGCCCCCGGCGTCCCGGTCAGCGCTCGAGTTATCGCGACAAAAAGAGGAAAATAAATCGCCAAATACGCCGACGCGGCCAACCAACCGAGCGTCGTCGCCGGGTGCGGGTAAGAAATCCAAACGACCGTCGCCGTCCAAAAACAAAACGCCGCCGTCCAATATTGCCGGTATTCGCCGCCGAAAAAGACGCGACCGAGAAACCGCGCAAACCGCCGAGTCAATCGAAATCGCCGTTTCCTCCTTGTTTCGCCATTTTCGCTATTTTTCGTTTCTTGCGCAAATCCCGTTTTTTTACCGTTTCGCTTAACCCAAGCGCAAAACTCGGGATTGAAAACGGTCGCGGCCCAAACGGTCGGAACGAGAAAAACCGCCCAACCGATCCAAGATGGCGGCAAAGAAGCCCAATAAAGAAAAAACGACAAAGACGCGGCGACGAACGGCGCTCGACGCCCGACGCAATATTTCGACGACATTCAAATTTCCCCGAAAAACAAGATTAACGGCGCAACTTTCAAAATTAACGCCGGTTCGCGCCGGTCGAGCGTTCGCGTTCCCGCCGGTTCGCGACGCGACGCCAAGCGGAGTCGGCGCAAAAACCGGCTCCGCTTCGCGTCAAAATCGGCAAAGTCGACGTTAATTCAACGCCGCGTCGACGTCGGCGGCCGGCTCGTCGACGACGCGAACGCCGAAACGCTCGGCGAAGAGCGCGACCGTCTCCGTTTTCCAAGCGGCGGGCGCGGTCGGGCCGACGAAAACGCGTCGATACCCGAGTCCCAACGCCGCCAAAAACGCCGCCGTCGACGTTTCGTCAAAGCAACTGAAGAAGAACGCGACCGGCGAAACGGCGGGCTCGCGGTCGAGTTCGGCGCCCAACTTCTCGGCGAATCGAAAAACGGCCGCCGCGTCGCAAACGCGCCCCAAGTCGAGCGTTTTCGGCGTTCCGAACGCGGTCGGCGGGGCCGATTTGCGGTTGAAACGAGATTTCGCGTCGCCGAACGAAACGACCGCCGACTCCGCCGGAATCGCGTCGAACAGATTCGCGAAATAATCGCGCCCGCCGTCCGGCGCGTCCTCGCCGCCGACGACGAAAACGCGTTTCGTTCGGTCTTGT
>JAFSFF010000253.1 GCA_017435375.1 Thermoguttaceae bacterium | reverse complement strand
CGGAAGATTCGAGGTCGAAGCGTCGGAAAGCGGAGAAGACGAAGCGTTCGCGGGAACGAGCGAACCTAGGAAGTCTTGCGAAGGCGCGCCGTTTAGGTAAGTCGCGACGTTTTGCGCGACCGGAGCGACGGGCGGCGTCGGTTCCGGACGGCGCGTCGACGCTTGAAAAACGCCGGAATTGAACGCGAAATTCGCCGAAACGTTCGGTTCCGCGGAGCGTTCGAAAAAGGAAGTCGGCGTTTCGACCGGGCGCTCCGCGTCTTGCGGAAGGGGATTTTTACGCGGACGGCCCCGCTTTTTCGCCGGTTGCGGCGCGAATTGCGGTTGCGTCGGGGCTCCGTTGGGAACGGAATAACCGGGCGCGGGAAAGGACGAAGACTGCGCGGGAAAAACGGGCGCGGGAGTCTCGAACGTCGAACTTTGCGGCTTATTTGCGTCGGAGCCCCGGTCGCGGGCGTTTCGTCGCAACAAATTTCGATCGGCAACTCGACCCCGGCGACGTCGACGCAAACTTTTTGTAACTCGTGTTGAAAAGAGGAACGAATAAACGCGCAAAGGAATTCGTTTTCGACGCGAACAATCAGTCCGGACGGCGACGCGGAGAAACGCGCCCCGGCGAACCAATAGGAGAACCGACGTTCCCCGATTCGATTGAGCAACGCTTGGCGAAAAATTTCGTCGACGTTCATTTCTCGTTCTGTTGACATTCGTTCGATCGAAAAAAAAAGCGCCCAAAACGGGCCGTTGGCGGCGTTCGACGCGTTCCGTCGACGACGAGGACGCGAAATCCGTTTTTCAATATTTTAAACGTCGACGGAAAAGTTGACTTCGTTTGTCTAGTTTGCCTACTTTGAACGAAAAATCAACGCGTCCCTAAGCGGCGGACGCGGCGCGTCGACGTTTATTCGCGAAACAAGCGGGCGAAGTCAAAAAGTCGGCGGAGAGGCTCCGTTCGCTAACGCCTATTTTCCTTATCGGCGGCGACGCGAAAAAAAAGCCGAACAATTTGCCTTCGATAATTAAATTTTACAAAAACGCGTCCAAATGTCAAACCGCTCTTTGAACCGACGCGCTTTTTTACCGAGTTTTTTTGCAAGTATAATCGGTATTTTGGAAAAGGGGAAGCGCGATTTTACTATTTTTCCCTTCGATTTTCTCAAGTTTTGACGACGCTCTTCCGCGAAGGCGGCGACTTGAAACGGGTTTTAGCGGTTGAATCGATCGGAGGGAATAAACGCTCGTTTGTTTCGCGGCGTTCCAACGCGTCCGCCAAAGAGACGCGTTGGAACGGTTGAGAGCGCAAAATAGAGAAATGGGGAAGAACGCGAGGATTTCGAACGAAACGTTTAGCGAGCCGTCGTCGGGAGCGCTCGCGGAAGAATGTAATAACCGCGCGGCGTCGCGACCGAGTCCAACGCTTTTTCGAGCGGTTCGCTCCGCTTGGTCAGCGCAGACAGCCCGAGCGCGGACGTCCAACTTTCAAGCTCTTCGTACCGAACGACTTCCGCCGTTTCTTGCGTTAGACCCGCCGCTTCGATCGCCGCGTCGATCGCGTTGTCGAGGAAGCCGATTTCGTCGATTAGACGGAGATCCTTCGCTTGTTTCGCGGTGTAAATGCGACCGTCGGCGACGCGGCGGAGTTCGGCGTCGCGTTCTTCGGAGACCGCGTTTTCGCCCGTTTCGCCGTCTTCGTTATTTTGCCCGGCGAGTTTATTTTCGCTGTTTTCGCTATTTTCGCCGCGATACCAAGGCCGACCGGCGCGAACGACGTCGAGGAACTGTTCGTAACTTTCGTCGACGAGCGCTTGCCAAACGGCGGTTTCCTCCGGCGTCGGTTTCTTCATAAAGTCGCCCATTCCCTTCATCGGGCCGCTGACGACCGGAGTCGACGTGACGCCGACTTTTTCGCAAAGCTCCGACGCGTCGTACATCGAAACGATGACGCCGATGGAGCCGGTTAAGGTCGAGCGTTCCGCGAAAATTCGGTCGGCCGCCGTCGCGATATAATAACCGCCGCTCGCCGCGACGTCGCCCATACTGGCGATTATCGGAACGTCGAGTTCCGCTTTTAAGTCTTTCAAAAGGGTGTAATAATAGTCGCTGCCGGCGATCGTGCCGCCGGGCGAGTTGATTCGCAAGACGACGCCGCGAACGCGTTCGTCGTCGGCGATACAATCGATCGCTTCGCGCAAAAAGCCGTATTCGTCCGTTTCGATAACGCCTTCGATCGGCAACACGACGATTTTGCCCGGCGCGGTTTCGTCGCCGGAAATCGTTTCTTCGAGGACGAGCGCCGACTCCGAAGCGTCGTTCAGCGCGCCCGCGAGACCGACGATCGTCGCGAAAAGCAGGAAAAACGTCAGAAAACAAAAAGTCGCGACGCCCGCGACGGAAACCGTTACGTCTTTGAAAAAGAGCGGCCAAAATCCGATCGGACGCGGCGGAACGCGGAGCGGCGGCGTCGTCGGTCGCGGCGCGGCGTTCGAGACGGGCGTTTGCGTCGTCGCGGGAGCGTCGGCGGCGTTTTCGTTTGGCGATTCGTTGGTCGTTTGGTCGGCTTCTTCCGGTTTCATTTGGGGTTCCTTGCGTAAATTGCCTAATTTAACGGCGCAAAACAGGCGTCGCGGCGGGCGTTTGTTCGACGGAAAGCGGCGAGACGCTTCCTAACGGTATTATACGCAAAATAGAGAAAGAAAAGAAGAGGACTTTCGATTTTTAAGCGATTTTTTAGCGCGAGATTGAAGAAAATCGGTCGACGTTTCGGCGTTTGAAGCGTCGACCGAGGCGAGTTTTCGTTCGTTATTTTGCGTCGGCGTTCGACGAGGAAGCGGAAGTCGGCGGCGTCCAGCGGTAAAGGATGTTTTTACCGCGCCAGTCTTCCTCGACGAGAATCCAATAGTCGCCGTTTTTCCGTTTCAACGCGGCGACCGAATACGGCATATCTTGCCAACCGGCTTCTTCGCCGACGGCTCCGCCCGGAACGAACGCGCCGAGAACTTTGCCGGTCGCCGTTTCGAGCGCGTAAGTCCGTTGGCGTCCTTCGTCGGCTTTCACCATTCCGCAGAAAATATAGTCGCCGGCGACGTCGAGTCCTTCCGGCGAGAGCGGTTTGCCGTTTTCGCCGGTCGGATTGACCGGGAGCGGAACCGTCCAAGCGATTTTCGGCGAGCCGGACGTCCAGCCGTCGTATCGGCGGAGCGTTTTGCCGCAAACGCCCCAAGAGTCGATTTCGTCCGATTTTAGATAACCGCTCAAATAAAGCGTATCCGTTTCGGGAACGTAATAAATCCGGCGAACGAGTTCGAAATCGTCCGGCCAAGGCCAAGCGTCCGGGTTTTCCGTATCGTAAATCGGCGCGTAAAGGTTCGGAACGTCCGCCGACTCGACCTTGCGCCAACCTTGGAAGCGATAGCGGCGAATCGAGCGCGTTTGGTGATGGTCGCCGTGCCAAACGTCGCCGTTTTCGTCCATCCGCCAAGCCCAAGTTTCGTCGTCGGAGCGGATTTTTCCGACCGGGCGCGCGATTTGGCCGCCGTTTTCCTCGTCGAACGAGTAAAAATGGAATCCGCCGCCGTATTGGCCGATCGTGTAAAAAAGACGGCGACCTTCGAGCGTTTTGACGAACGCGCTCGCGCCGTAAAACGGGCGTTCGTCCTCTTCCTTGGAGTAACGAAGCGCGTCGACGGTCGTCGCGACTTGCCGCCAATCGAGGTCGGCGTTTTTCGAGTCGGGATCGAGTTCGAGAATCGCCGTTCGCGTGTAAATTCGGGCGCCGTCCGCGGTCGCGTCGAAGCCGAACGTGTCGACGAACGCGCAGTTCGCCAGTTCCCAACGGAGCGAACCGTCCGGAGCGAACGACCGCAAAACGAGCGTTCCGACCGGCGCGCCGTTAAAACCGAGCGAAACGTAAAGATTGCCTTGCGCGTCGGTTCCGGCGCCGCGCGGCGAGTAAAGTCGCGTCGGGAACGTTTCGCCGTCGACGAGGCGGCGTCCTTTGGCGTCGGTCGTTTGCGAGAAGAGCCCGCCTTTTTCGCCGAACGTTTTCGTTAGTTTCGGCGCGTTCGGCTTCGAGACGTCGAAGAATTTGACCTGTTGGTCGGGCCCGTCGTCGCAAACGATCAGGAGCGCCGGATTTTTCGCGTCGAAGGCGAGCGACGTCGGAGCGCCGAGCGTCGGGAACGCGCCGATTTTCGTTTCCGTCAACGTTTTGCCGTCGGCGCCCAAGCGGAGAAGTCGGATTTGGGCGTCGACGAGAACCCAAGCGCCGCCGCGACCGTCGAGAACGACGTCGCGAATCGCGGGCCCGCTTTTTTCGGCTTTTTTGTCGCCGTCGTTATTTTGGGCGGTTTGGGAGTTTTGGGGCGTTTTCGACGCGGCGCCGGGAAGCGTCCAAGTCGCGAAGGTTTGGAAGTCTTTCGTTCGCCGCAGTTCGAGCGACGACGCGTAAGCGACCGCCAAAACGCCCTTTTTCGCGTTCGCGCCGACCGGCTCGTCGGGCAATTTGACTTCGTCGGCGGGTTTCCAAGAGTCGAGATCGTCCGCCGACCCGACGAAGCGAATCAGCCGCTTTCCGGTGTTCGCGATATAAATCTCGTCGCCGTCGAACGCGAGCGCGTTATTTCCGGTGTTCCAACCCCAAGCCGTCTCCGGAACGTCTTCCTGTTTCAAGAGGACGCGGTTGACTTTCCCGTCGCGATGGAGTCCGGCGCAGCGACCCGCTTCGTCCCAACCGCAACCGGCGAGAACGACGCCGTTCGGCGCGACTTCGATCTCGTCGGCGCCGTTTTGAACCCAATAGCCGAAACCGTTCGGGCCGCCGTTTCCGGAAAAACTGTTGCCGACCCAGCAAACGTCGTACTTTCCGGGCGGAGCGATCGATTTCGCGGCGGAATCGGCGTCGCCGTCGGCTCCGAAACCGAGCGGCGCGAGGAGGGAAAACGTCGTTAAGGCGTTGAGCAAAGTTGTTTTTTTCATTGGCGTTTCCTTATTTGCGTGAAATGGGAAGAATAGAAGGGATAGGCGGAATGGGGGAGCGGGGAAAGACGCGGAAGGGACGGCTCGGCGTTCGAAACGCTTGCGGAACGCCGAGTCGCCCGATTCGCCGGTTTATCGACGAAGGCCGAACGCGTCGGCAAGCGGTTTATCGGCGCTTGGGAGCGCGCATCGAAGCGAGACGGCTCGAGAAACAGGCGCGAACGTCTTGTAAGCCCGCTTCCGAACACTCGAACGCGACGCAGTCGTCGGCTTTGAGTCCGAGCGACGCGCCGGTTTCGGTCGCGTCGATGTTGGCGGCGAGGAAGACGAATTTCCAGCTGTAAACGTTGGTTTGACGGTCGATTCGCTCCTTAACGTCGGCTTTCGTGAAGCGTCGGCTGGCGTTTTCTTCGCCGTCGGTCAAAATCGCGACGAGAACTTGCTCCGGTCGCTCCGACTCCGGAAGCGCGGCGAATTCGGCGCCGATTTCGTCGATCGCTTGGCAAACGGCGTCGTTTAGCGCGGTGCAACCGGAACAGCGGTAAGAGCGCATCAGGTTGTTTTCAAACGTCGAAAGGTCGGCGTTGCGGACGATGCGCGTCGTCTCGTCGGAGAATTGGTAAACGTCGAGAACGGTTTTGCCCGGCTGTTCGCGCTGTTCGGCGATAAACGAATCGAACGTCCCTTTGACGTCGTTTTCGACGACGCCCATCGAACCGGAAGCGTCCAAAACGACGCAAACGTGAATATAATCTTGTTTCATTGCGAAATCCTCCTCTTAATCTCGGCGATTAGGGTAAAAT
>JAFSFF010000031.1 GCA_017435375.1 Thermoguttaceae bacterium | reverse complement strand
CGGCCCAAGGAACGACCGCGCCGGTTCCGCATTCGTTTTCGTCGTTGAACCAAGCGAGATGAGGATAAACGCCGCCGAACGAACGTTTTAGCGCGAGCGGCGTCGGCGGCGCGTCCGGGCGAACGTCGGCGTCGGCGGTCTGTTCCGAACGAGGAGCGGGCGACGTTTGCGACTTGGCGTCGTCGGCGAAAAGCGACGAGGCGCCGAGCGCGGCGGTCAACGAAAAAACGGCGAGCGCCGTCGAGCGTCGAACGGGAATGCGTCGTTGCATAACATTTTCCTTAAAACGGGTTAAGTAACAAAAAAACAACGGTTGATCGAGAGCGGACGGCGTTACTTCGCGACGTCGCGTCGACATTCGAGAAGGAGGAAACCGCAAGGAGGAACGGCGAACGAACGTTCGGCGGCGTCGACCGGGCTCGACTTCAAAACGACCGCGTCGCGCTTCTCGGCGTCGTTGGCCGATTCGATTCCGGCGTCGGCGACGAGTTCGCTTTTCGCGACGGGAATATAACCCTCGGGAAGTTCGACGTTTGCGACTTGCGTTTCGGTCGAGGAACGGTTGACGACGGCAACGTTAAGCGACGTCGCGTTCGGAGACGCCGCGACGACGTCGAGGTAAGGAAGCGTCGCCGGAAGTTCCGTCTTTTCGCCGTTTGCGTCTCCTACAAGCGCGAATTTGACGTCCGCCGACCGAACGCCGGGGCCGTCGACCGTCGCGTCGCAACGAACGCCGACGATTTTGCGACGGTACGTTTGGAAAATCGGGTAAAGCGCCGTCGGGAACGCGTCGTTTTCGCCGACCGTTTTAACGACGCCGTGTCCGTTGACCGGGAAAATATACGTCCCCATCGCGACCGTCGGGCTCGTGCGAACGAACGCGTTCAGCGTTCCGGCGACGACGACGCAATCGTAAAGACGGCGGTCGTCTTGGCGCGTAAACCTCGACGACGAGCCGATTTGGCTAACGGAGTGTCGGCAGTTCCATTCGTCGACCGAAAGCCGAATCGGGCGGTTTTGGCGGTTCAAGCGAACGTTCGCCGCTTCGACGATTTTAGCGAGTTTGCGCAAATGCGCCTCCGTTTGGGCCGGCGCGAAGAGCGTCGAATCGGGCGAAAGGAGGTTGCCGTCGACGATTTTCGCGTTGACGTAATAGTGTTGCGTCAGCCAGTCGATTTTCTCGCCGCAACGGTTCAAGACGGTTTCGTTCCAAGCGGCTTTGTGTCCGACGCCGAGCAGCTCCAAGTCGGGAAAACGAGCGCGAATCGCCGTCGCCCAAACGTCCAAAAGCGCGGCGTACTGCGCGGCGTTCAGCTTAACGCCTTGCCCAAACCCGCCCCATTCCTCGTTCCCGACGCACCAGTAACGGACGTCGTAAGGTTCGACGCGGCCGTTCTTTGCGCGTTCTTTTCCTCCCTGCGTCGACGCGTCGCCGACGACGTATTCGATCCAAGCGAGCGACTTTTCGAGCGAGCCGCCGATTTCCGGATCGGGGTGAAGGTTCGCGTTCAAGTTGATATACGGCGCCGTGTCGACGCGTTCGCACCAAGCGAGGAATTCGTCCGTGCCGAAGCGGTGATTTTCGACGCCGCCCCAACAGCGAACCGGGACGGTCGGGCGTTCGTCGACCGGGCCGACGCCGCGTTCCCATTGGTATTCAAGGACGAACGTGCCGCCGGGCCAGCGGACGACCGGAATGTCAAGGTCGCGCAGGAGGCGATCGACATGCGGTCGCGCCTCGCCGTTTTTCCCGACCGCGCCGTCGTAAATAACGCGGTCGTTGCAGTCTTCGAGCATTTGCCCGTAAATCGTCGGCGCGATTTCGACCGGATTTTCCGGGAGCGAAACGACGATTCGCGTCGGAGCGACGGCGGGAGCGAGGGGCGTTTCCGGAGCGTCTTGCGCGAAAACGACGGACGCGGCGACGCAAGCAAACGTCGGTAAATAAAAACGTAAAGCGCGAAAAAACGTGGCAAGCGTCATTGTGTAACTCTTTCGCGTGTAAAGGGATGGGATAAAGAGCGCCGCTCCAACGCTTTTTTAAACGTTGGAGACGGCGTTAAGCGATGAAACATAAGATTTTAGCTTAGCGTTTAAACGCGATTTTACGGAGCAAGTCGAGCGGAATAATCGCGAACGCCAACAACGCGCACCAGAACCAACTCGATGCGCTTAACGGCTGAACGTGCAAGGCTTTGCCGCCGAACGTAACGACAAGGAACTGCAACGCGAAGACGCCGGCGAAGACCCAAAGGAACGTCGTGTTTTGACGCAAACCGCTGAAAACGTTCGTCTTAGTCGTGCGAGCGTTGAAACCGTTGAACGAGATCGCCATCATAAAGAACGCGAAAACGGCGGAACGCAGGTACTCGAGTTCGGCTTCCGCGAGCGCTTCGTTCGCTTCTTTAAGGAGTACGATTCTTGGGCTCGGCCCGTGTCGCGGTTCGTCGGCTTGCGCGTCGAACGGCGCGGCGTCGGCTGTTGACATTGCGTCGTCTGGATCGAGGGTTTTAATTTCAACCGCGTTATGCGCCGTTTGCTTCGCGTCCGCTTCGAAGAGTCCGCGAACCGGCGCGACGAAGAGGATCGACAAACTGATTGCGGTGATAAACAACGAACCGAAAAGGATTTGCGATAACATTTGGCGCGTAACGATTTTTTCCGAACGCGGAATCGGCTTCTCCTTCATATACTCGGCCAACGCCGGTTCGGCGCCGAACGCCAGCGCCGCCAACGTGTCCATCACTAAGTTGATAAGAAGTAGCTGAACGACCGTCAAGACGACGTTGACGCCGAACATCGGGCCGAGGAAGCAGGTCAAAACTGCCGCGACGTTCACCGTAAGTTGGAAAATCAAAAACTTTCGGATACTCTTGAAGATCGTGCGTCCGTAAAGAATCGCCTTGCCGATCGACTGGAAGTTGTCGTCCAAAATCGTGATTTCGCCCGCTTCCTTCGCGACTTCCGTGCCGCTCCCCATCGCGAAACCGACGTCGGCCTTTTTCAGCGCCGGGGAGTCGTTGACGCCGTCGCCGGTCATTCCGACGACGAGGTTAAGTTCTTGCGCCAACGTAACTAAGCGGCTCTTGTCGCTTGGAAGCGCGCGAGCGACAACGCGTAATTGGGGCAGGAGCGCTTTCACCTCGTCGTCCGATTTGTCGGCAAGTTCGGCGGAGGTCAACGCGACTTCGTCGTCGGAACGTAACAAACCGGACTCTTTCGCGATGGCGACGGCGGTTTCCTTGCGGTCGCCGGTAATCATAACGACTTGAATTCCTGCGTTTTGCGCGACGGCGATCGCTTCCGCCGCTTCTTTGCGGACGGCGTCGCGAATCCCGATGACGCCGATTAGCGTTAGCGGCGCCTCGTCGTTTTCGCCGTCCGCTTTGGCGACCGCGAGGAGGCGCATCGACCGAGCCGCTTGGTCGAGCGAGTATTTTTCAATCGCGCTCTTGTCCGTAAACGCTTGTTCTTGACCGTTTGCGTCGAGGTAACGGTCGCATTGTTCGACGACCCGCTCGGCGGCGCCCTTAACGTAAACGACCGGGCCGTTTTCACGTTGGACGACGACGCTCGACTTTTTCTTTTCCGAGTCGAACGCGTTAAATTGCAACGTTTGCGATTTGTCGATTAAGTCGGCGACGCCCGATTCGGCGAGAAACGTCAGCAAAGCGCGGTCGGAGCTGTTCCCGCCGAGAATCGCGTTTTCCGCGCCGACCGTCGCGCTGTTGTTGACGCCGACGCCGACGATAAATTCCGGCGTAAACCAAGTCGGCGCGTCTTTTAGCGAACCGAACGTCGTCGCGTCGCCGAGCGCCAACTTCTCGACGGAAAGCCGCCCTTCGGTGATCGTGCCGGTCTTGTCGCTGTATAAAAGGCTCAAACTTCCCGCCGTTTCGAGACCGTGGATTTTGCGCACTAAAACGTTGTCGCGCACCATTTTAAGGCTTTGGAACGATTGCAGAAGCGACGTCAGCATCGGCAAGCCTTCAGGCACCGCGCAAACGATGATCGTAACGGCGACCGTGATCGCGTTCATCAGCAAGTGAACCCAGCCCATCGCGTCGTCCGGCGCGGCGCCGCTAACAAACGTTCGCGCCAAAATACCGACGACGATCGCGGCGGCGCCGATATAACCGAACAGCGAGATATGTTGAGCAAGTTTGCCTAACTTCAATTGCAAAGGCGTTTTACGGTTGATCTTTTCTTGCAACTCCGCCGCGATTTGCCCGAAAATGGTCGCGTCGCCGACTACCTTAATTTCCATATGGCCTTCGCCGCCGCAGACGACGGAACCGCGATACCCGTAATGCTCGTTGTGAGTGTCGTTAGCGTCGTAGGTTTCGCCCGGTTCGAGCGGTCGTTTTGTCGCTTCGACCGTTTCGCCGTTGAGCGGGGACTGGTCGACCTTAATCGAACCTTCGACGACGCCGCCGTCCGCCGGGATTTTGTCGCCCGCTTGCAGATAAACGAGGTCTCCGACGACGACTTCGTTGACGTGAATCTCCGTAAGTTGGCCGTCGCGAAGGACTTTCGTCGTTTCTTTCGCTTCCTCTTCGGCTTTGAGGGCGGAGGCTTTCCCCTGTTGGCGGTTTTCGCTGAGCGCCGCCGCGAGGTTGGCGATCAAAATGGCGGCAAGAACGCCAAGCGGTTCGTACCACTCGGTTTCGCCGATCGCCAAAAGAACGAGCTGAACCGCCAGCGCGACCAGCAGAATCATAATCATCGGGTCTTTAAAACCGACGAGTATCTTCATCCAAAGCGGTTCCGGCGGAATTTGCGTCAACGCGTTCGAGCCGTGTTCTCGACGGCTATTTTCAACTTTTTGAGATGTTAAGCCTTTTAGCAACATAGTTTAACTTTCGTGTTAAAGGGAAGGTTGCGACGGGGAAACGCCGAAACCTAAAAACTCGTCGACGTTCGAACAAAACTCAAAACGAGTTTCCCTCGAACGTTGGACGCGACGTTAAAGTTTTACTCGAACGCGAAACGATGTCGCAATAAGCGACAAGACATCGATTCGCGGTAAGTTGTTAATCCTAATGGCGTTGGGGAGGTTCGATTTGGTAGATTTGCCCGTCGAACAGGAACGTCGACGGTTCCTCGAACGCGAGATACTGCGAAAATTCGCGACCAAGCCGTCCGACGAGTTCAAAATATTCGTTCCCAAATTGCTCGACGACTATCGGCGTTCGCGCGTTCTGCGACTCTTTGTCGATCGCGGCGTCGAGCCAACGTCCGTTTTTGAAGTAAAACGTTTTGCCGGCGATAGTTCGGACGGTTTCGCGCGGTTTCGAATTCGGCGTTTCCGACGGTTGCGAACTTGCGACGGCGGCGAAATCCAACTCGGGCGCCAACGCCGTTCGAGCCGGAGCCGCGAAAGTTCTCGACGAATTTCTGCGAAGAGGCGAAAGGGAAGCGCCGCCTCCCGCCGAACCGCCGCGAACGGAGCCGCGGGGCGCCGCCGAGGCCGCGGGGGCCGCCGCCATCGTCATCGCGTCCGCGACCGCCGATTCGGTCGCGAGATTGGCGGCGCTTCGGAACGACTGTTTCATCGAACGCTGCGCAAATCCCGACATATTCGACGTTTGCGACGCAAGACGCTTGAAGTTGCCCGCGGCGCGACGCGCGTTTTCGGCGGTCGCGTCGAGCGCGACGGAGTCGTCGGCTAAAAACGCGGTGTAAGGCGTCATAATCCCGTGTTTTTTCGAAAGTTCAAGCAATTCGTTCATCAGTTCGTCGTTCGGGCCGTCGAGGTCGAGACGGTCGACGATTTCGCCGACGCGACGGGTCGCCCAAAGCCGTTCGACGAAAGCGTAAGTCGAGTCGGCGCTTTCGTTAACAAAGGATCCGTCAAAGGTAAACGCGACTTCTTTACCGTCGACTTCACCTTGCGCTTTGATTTCAATAGGGCCCGACGTTGAGTAGCGTCCGACAAGAATTAATTGGTCGCCCGCGTAAACGTCGATTTTCCCCTCCGGGTAGACTTGGTTGGTAAAGTATTGCGCCGACTCGTTTTCCTTCGCTTTGAATTGGAATTCGACGCCGGTGAAAACGGGTGCTCCGACGCGATTGTAGAGCGCCGCGACGCGTTCCTCGATATTTTCGTCCGGTTTGACGTATTCGCCTTGACCGCGACCGTCGCGAACGAAACGGTCGAGAAGACGGGAGTTTACGTCGTATCCGAGCCCGAACGAGAAGAAGCGAGCGCCGCCGTCGTTCTTTTGACGAGCGAGTTCGGCCAACTTCATTTCGTTCGTTTCGCCGGTCGTCGGTTCGCCGTCGCTGAAGAAAAAGAGATACTTGGGATTGGCGGAATCGTCTTGTTTAAGTTGCTTAAAGGAAATCTTTAGCGCGTCTTCGATGTTCGTCGAACCGCGCGAACGAACGGCGTCGACAAAAGCGAGCGCTTGAGAGCGCGACGCGGCGTCAACGGTTTGCAGGCTTTCGGAAAACGAGCGAACGTCGGTTCCAAAGAGAACGACGTTGAATTTGTCGCCGTCGTTAAGTCGAGAGAGGACAAATTTTAACGATTCGCGCGCTTGCTTGATTTTTTCGCCGGACATACTGCCGGAAACGTCGAGCGTAAAAACGACCGTTTTGGCCGGACGCGTCGCTTGATCGGAAACGATTTTCGGCGACGCGAGAAGCAGGAAGTAGCCGTCTTCGTTGGGGTTAGGACGGTAACTTTGAATCTTGGCGGACAGTTCGTCGGCGTTTTGGTCGAAGAATAAGCGGAAATCGCGCGACGGCGTTTCGTTTTCGAGGACGCAAGTCGTTTGAACAATGTTATTGGCGACGCGTTCGACTTTCATATCGAATGTCGGCGAATAGACGTTTTTGATTTCCGTTTCGCCGACGATACGCGTCGTAAAGCTGGTTTTGCCCGGCGCCGCGCTTTGTCGAGCGCATTTGGTCGGGAAGGAAAATTCGGTCAAACCGTCTTGTTGGCGCAGGAGTTGCGTGTAACGCAGCTCGACCGTGCGCGCTTGGCCCGGGGGAATCGGAAAGACGCTCGTTTGATAAAGGCCGGTTCCGATCCATTCGAGGAGGGCCGGGTCGCGATTTTGGCGAACGATCGCTTCGTAACGCTCGCGCGCTTCGGCGGCGTCGAGTAGTTTGCCCGCAAACTCTTTGCCTTCAACGAGAAACGTCAGCGAGTCGACGGCTCCGTCGTAAGGAATTGGAAAAACGAACGACGCTTCCAACGTCGACGAACCGATGTTGTTAAACGTTTGAGAAACAATAACTTGCGCGACCGAGTTTTCAATTTCCGCGTCGACCGAAAGCGATTCGAGGCGAATCGAGTCCCGCAACTCCGGACGCGGCGGCGACGGAACCGACGGAGCCGGAATCCTTAGGTCGGTAAGAAAGCCTTGCGAAAAAACGGGTTGCGACGAAATAGTAATGAAAAAAAAGCCCCAAAGAACGGCGAATCGCAACGCGGCCTTAGGGCGCGACGATAAAAATAACGCGGACATAAAGTCTCCTTGTGTGCTAAACGGCGGTTCGTTAGTCGTCGAATCCGAGCGACTTTGACGTTCGGCGAACGTCGGTTTCATCGGTTTGCGTTGGCGAACCTCGTTATTATTAGAAGCCGACGGGACAAAAATTTTCTTTGATTTTTTAAAAATTTTCAAAATTTTTTCGGCGGACTCAAGTTGTTGCCTCGTAAAGGTTTAAAAACCGAGCTTTTTTCTCCAAGCGTCGACGCGGTTAAGCCAATCGTCGACCGGTTTGCCGCTCGGCGGGTTTCCGACGAATCCGTGCGGAACATTCGCGTAAATGTGCAACTCCGCCGGAATTCCCATTTTACGCAGCTTAGCGTACACGGCGACCGAACCGTTCGGCGAGTAGGCGTCCGCGTCGCCGTGCAACAGAATCATCGGCGGCGTCTTGTCGTCGAACGCGAAATCGGCGACGATCGGCGAATCGATTCCGCGGTTGGCGTTCGGCCCGTTCGCGCCGTCTTCGAGGACGTAAGCCGGATAGACTGGAACCGCGAAGTTGAGATGACAAGGGAGTTTATCGACGTCGTCGACCGGCTCGTAAGACGGCGTTTGACTCGACGTCGCCGCCATCAGCGTTAGGTGTCCGCCCGCCGAGAGACCGAGCGCGCCGATCTTTTCCGGGTCGAGGCCCCATTCGGCGGCGCGACTGCGGACGACGCGGATAACGCGCTGGGCGTCCTGCCAAGCGGGAAGGTGTTTCGGGCCGTTTTTCGGACGCGGAACCCGATAATTCAGGACGACGACCGTAACGCCGCGTTCGTTAAAGAAACGCGTTAGTTGCTTCGCGTCGCGACCAAGCGTCAAATACTCGTAAGCGCCGCCGGGGAAAACGACGAGACAAGCGTCGCTCGTTTTATTTTCGGGTTTCCAATATTCGTAAGTCGGCTTTGCGTCGGAACTTGCGGCTCCTGGCGCGACGTCCGGCCAAACGGGGAACGTTTCCGCTCCGCAAGCGAAACGGCAAAAAACGATCGCCGCGACGAGGAGCGCCGCGACCGGCAAAAGGCGTTTTTTCATCGGATTTCTTTCTTTTTAAAAAATAACGTCGCGATAAACGACTTGACGGCAAATGTTAAGATTGAAAAACGACGCGGCGTCAAAAACGAGCCTTAGAAACCGAGCGTCTTCATCCAAGCGTAGACGCGGTTTAACCAATCGCCGAGGTGTTCGTCGGTCGGATTGCCGCCGAAGCCGTGCGGTGCCTTGGCGTAAATGTGCAACTCCGCAGGAATATTCATCTTGCGTAGTTTCGAATAAACCGCGATCGAGCCGGTCGACGAGCAAACGTCCGCGTCGCCGTGAACGAAGCACATCGGCGGCGTCTTGTCGTCGAACGCGAAATCGCCGACCATATCCGTTTTGTTGCGAATGCCGGGATTCGAACCGTTTTCTCCGCCTTGGATAACGTAGGCCGGGTAGACCGGAACCGCGAAGTTGGCGTGGCAGGGGAGTTTATCGACGTCGTCGACCGGTTCGTAAGACGCCGTTTGACTCGACGTCGCGGTCATAAGCGTCAAGTGTCCGCCTGCGGAAAAACCGAGAATTCCGATTTTTTCCGGGTCGATTTCCCACTCGGCGGCGCGGCTGCGGACAACGCGTAGCGTTCGTTGCGCGTCCTGCCAAGCGGCGAGGTGCTTCGGCGCGTTTTTCGGACGAGGAACGCGGTATTTCAAAACGACGACAGTAACGCCTTGCTCCGTAAAGAATTGCGCGATTTTTTTGCCTTCGTGTTCGTAAGCGAGACGATTGTAGGCGCCGCCCGGGCAAACGACGAGACAAGCGTCGGTCGTTTTTTTCGCCGGTTGCCAATATTCGTAAGTCGGTTTGACGTCGGCGCTTGCGGCTCCGGGCGCGACGTCGGGCCATACGTTAAATTCGTCGAAAGCGGAAACGGAGACGCCGCCGCAAAACATCGTCGCGACGACGAACGCCGCCGTTGCAAGAAACTTTTTCATCGGATTTTCTCGTCGAGCGGGAAGAAACAAAAGGAAATTTAAAAAAATAAAGAACGCCGCGTAAACGCAACGGCGACGGCGGGTTAAGCGTCGGACGCGACGTCGCGGCGTTTTTTGCGACAAACGTTAGAAACCGAGCGCTTTCATCCAAGCGGCGACGCGGTTCATCCAGTCGCCGACGTGATTGTCGGTCGGGTTGCCGCCGAAACCGTGCGCGATCTTGGCGTAAATGTGCATCTCGGCCGGAATGTTCATTTTGCGCAGTTTCGAGTAGACAGCGACCGAACCCATCGGCGAGTAAACGTCGTTGTCGCCGTGAATTAAGCACATCGGCGGCGTCTTGTCGTCGAACGCGAAATCGCCGACCATCGTCGAGTCGTTGCCTTTGCCCGCGTTCGGGCCGTCGGCGCCGTCTTCGAGAACGTAAGCCGGGTAGACCGGAACCGCGAAGTTAACGTGGCACGGGAGTTTATCGACGTCGTCGATCGCTTCGTACGACGCGGTTTGGCTCGTCGTCGAGGTCATCAGCGTGAGGTGCCCGCCCGCCGAGAAACCGAGAATTCCGATTTTTTCCGGGTTGATTTCCCATTCGGCGGCGCGACTGCGGACGACGCGGATCATACGTTGCGCGTCTTGCCAAGCGGCCATATGTTTCGGAATACCTTCGCGGCGGGGGACGCGGTATTTCAGAACGACGACCGTAATCCCTTTGCTCGTAAAGAATTTCGCGATCTTGTCTCCTTCGTGACCGTAAGCGAGACCGTTGTAGGCGCCGCCCGGACAAACGACGAGACAAGCGTCGGTCGTTTTCTTTTCCGGTTTCCAATATTCGTAAGTCGGTTTTTTCGCGTCCGCTTTTTCGCCGGGCGCGACGCCGGGCCAAACGTTGTATTCGTCGAACGCAAAGCTCGAAACCGCGGTCGCCGCCGCGAAAACGAGGGCCAGCGCCGCCGTCAGCAGATTCTTTTTCATTGTGATTTCCTTTCGTAATAAAGGCTTATGAAGACGCGGTTTGTGTTTTGCGTCGCCGCGTCGTAAACGAGCGATAAAATCGCGAAAATTTTGCGTTATTTGATCAAATCTTTGAGGGTTTTCAGGTTGACGACGTCCCAATCGCCCTCGTCTGTTTCGCCTTTCGGGGTTTCGAGGTACATCGGCAAGTCGGCGAAGCGCGGGTCGTTGACGATCAGGCGGAACGGTTCGAGTCCGAGTTCGCCTCGACCGATGTGCGCGTGTCGGTCGACTTTGCTGCCAAGTCCTTTAACGGAGTCGTTTAAGTGGAAGGCGCAAAGTCGGTCGAGGCCGATCGTTTTGTCGAACTCGTCGAAGACCGCGTCGTATTTTTCTGGCGTTCCGAAGTCGTACCCGGCGGCGAAGGCGTGGCAAGTGTCGAAACAAACGCCGAGCCGATCTTTAAACGACGAAAACTCAATAATTTGCGCCAACTCTTCGAAGCGCGAACCGAGGTACGTCCCTTGACCGGCGGTCGTTTCGAGGAGAACGCGAACGCGGTTGGATTCCGGAAGCGACGCGAAAATGCCGTCGAGCGATTCGGCGACGCGGCGCAAACCGTTTTCTCGCGTATCTTCTTTCGCCGCGCCGGGATGCATAACGACATTTGAGATTCCGAGAACGTCCGCTCGAACGAGTTCGTCGGTGAAAGCGGCGCGCGATTTTTCGAGTTGTTCCGCTTCCGGCGACGCTAAGTTGATCAGGTAGGAGTCGTGGATAAGCGGAGCGATCAGACCGGTTTGCGTCATCGCGTCTCGAAATTTTTGCGCCGCTTTCGGTTCGATCGGTTTCGCCGCCCAGCGGTTGCTGTTTTTCGAGAAAATTTGAACGCAAGCGAACCCGTGGGCCGCCGCCGCGAAAACGGCGTTTTCGACGCCGCCGGAAATCGATTCGTGAACTCCAAAGTAAGGCATTTTCAAACTCTTAGGGCTCTTAAAAATAAACGTTCAACGCGGAGGCGACGACCTGAAACGCGTCGTGGCGCCCGACGAAAACGGTTGGCAGTTAAGACGTTAATTAACAACGGATTGCGTCGGTTCGCGCGTCCTCAACTCGCAAACGACGAGATGCGGACGATTGAACAAACGCGTCGGGAAAATACTTGGCCCCAAACCGCGCGAAACGATCGTCGTCGACTCGCCGATTCGGTAAGCCCCGGCGTCGTAACGCGGTAAAAAACCTTGGTTTGGCGCGACTAAACCGCCGACGAACGGAAGCCGAATCTGTCCGCCGTGCGCGTGTCCGGTCAACGCGAGGTCGACGCCGTGTTGCGCGTAAAGTTCCGCAAGTTCCGGACGGTGCGAAATTAGGAGGTAAAAGCGTTCGTCCGGGGGCGCGCGGCGTAATTTTTCGGCGACGACCTGTTCGGAAGTCAAACGACGGTCGGTTTTAAGTTCGAGGAGCGGGTCGGCGACTCCGGCGATAACGAGCGACGAATCGCCGCGTTTCAACTCGACTTTTTCGCCGTCGAGAACGGTCGCGCCCGCTTCTTCAAGAGCTTTAACGAACGGCAAATACTCGGTTTGCGTTGGCGCGATCGCTTCGTGGTTGCCGGAAACGTAATAAACCGGAGCGATTTTCGCGGCGTCGGCGATAAAGTGTCGCGCAAATTCGACGTTCAACGGCGGGTCGACGATCAGGTCGCCGGAAATCGCGATAACGTCCGGGTTTGCGGCGCGAATCGCGGCGAAAAGCCGCTCGTTGTTCGGGCCGAATTTCTTTTCGTGCAGGTCGGCGACGCAAACGACGACGAAACCGTCGAACGACGGCGGAACTTTCGCGCTAACATATTCGAAACGTTCGACCTGAAGCGAATCGTTTTGCCAACGGAAAAAGAACGCGGCCCCAAGTAATGCGACGAAGAGCGCGGCGAGATTTTTCGGTTGGCGAAAAAATGGAATAATTCGTTGTTGCATAAGGCGTTAACGATCGCGCCAAAAAACGGCGTCGGGAATGTTTAAACGACGTCGCGATTCGTCGACTTCGGCGCGAAAACGCTTGGCGTCGAGCGGATAACCGGCGGTCGGTCGGAGCGTCGCGTCGTTGACGGCGTGTCGCCAAAAATCGTTGAACGGAATCATCGACAATTCGCGAAAATACTTGGCGCAAATTGACGCGAGCGCGGTCGGAACGTTCGCTTCGCCTTTGGCGGTAAATCTAATTTCAACCGCTATTTCCGTTGGGAACTCCGTCGTCGAACCGTCGCGAACGACGCCGCGGCGAGCGCAAAATCGGTAAACGCTCGCGGCTCGCGATTCGACGAGCGTTTGGACGTTGGCGCCGGGAAAACGAGCGGTCAATAACGGCGCGTAACGGTCGCGACCGCCGAGTTTGTCGCAAAGAACGATAAAAACGGGAAGTTCGACGTTGTTTTCTAAGTCTTGGGAAAACAACGGTTGTGTTTGCAGCGCGCGTAAAATCGTTTCGACGACGAGCGACGTCGTAACGTCGGCGATTAAGTCGCTTTTTAAACCAAGTCGCGTTAATAAGTCGTTAAATTCCAACGGTTGAACGCGGCGAGCGGCGACGTCGACGAGCGAGACGCCGAAACGTTCGAACGTTGCGTCGATTTGCGCAAACGTCCCTTCTAAGTCGACGAACGAACCTGTTTTAGCGTCTTGCGGAAGCGGAAAATCGACGTCGCGTTCCCAAGGCGGCGTCGCGTCGCCGGAAATAGTTTCGTCGCAAAGAAGCGCGAGGGCCGAACGCCAAGTCGCGACGTTTGTAAGTTCCGAACGATTAACGGTTTGTAAGACGCGGCGCGCCGAGCCGACCGCGAGCCAAAAGGAGCGTTCCAACGCCGCCAACGATTTCGACGGGCCGTATAATTTTTTCGAGTCGGCCAACGGAAAAACGCCGCGTCGAGCGCAAAGTTCGGCAAGGGCGGCGTTTAAGTTGGGAACGACCGCGTCGATTTGGCGCGATACGACGTCGACGTCCGAGGCGGCGTTCGCGGACGGCGGAGGGGGCGGCGCTTCGTCGGCGGGTAAAAATTCGAAAAGCGGCGCGACGTCGACGTTCGTTTTTTTCTTTGAACGACGGTTTTTCGGCGACTTCCTAACGTTCGACGACGCAAGGTGTTCGGAAACGGCGAGCGGCGATTTTTGCGTTGCCGAAAACGCGCGGCGCAACGTTTCGCCGTCGCCGAGCGATTCGGTTTGGAGCGTCCAACAAGACGCCGCGACGAGGAGCGGGCCCAAGTTCGGGCCGTATCCCGCTTCGTCGGTTCCAACGACGTAAACCGTCGATTGCAATGGCGTTGCGTTGGATTTCATCGGCGGGAAACTCCGGGGGTTGGCGAGGTATTTTCGAACGAGCCTGCGAGCGACTCGACGAATTTTAGCGCGACGGCGTTGCGCAGCACGTTGTGAACTCGGAAAATACGAACGCCGCGTTCGGCGAGGAGAAGCGTCGTCGCGGCGGTCGCCGCGTCGCGTTCGGCGACGGCGTTCGGGTCGAGCGGTTCGTAAAAACGCTTGTTTTCGGGAGTTAACAACGTTTCGGTTTCGCGATCGACGACGGCGCGACGCAAGGTTGCGATTAAAAAGCGTTTGCGCGAACAGCCGTAATAAAGCGGTTGCGAAAGCGCGTAAAACTCGTTCGCGCGGCGAATTAGCTCCCAATTCTGCTCAAAGGTTTTACCGAAGCCGACGCCGGGGTCGAGCGCGACGCGATCCGCCGAAACGCCGAGTTCGACAAAGCGATCGCGGCGCCGACGCAGAAAGTTGAAGACTTCGTCGAAGACTCCTAAGTCGTATCGCGGCGCGATTTGCATTGTTCTCGGCGTTCCTTGCATATGCGTCAACACGACGGCGGCGCCGCGTCGTCGAACGACGTCCGCGGTTTCTTCCGGGAAGTCGATTTCGTTTTCGTCGGCGAAACGGTCTTGCGAAGCGATGTAACGACCGGCGCTAATGTCGTTGACGATTTCGGCGCCCGCTTCGAGCGCGGCGTCGGCGACGGCGGGGCGGTACGTATCGACCGAAATTGGAACGGAAAACGCGTCGGTTAAAGCCTTTACGACTGGAACGACGCGGCGTGTTTCTTCCGCTTCGCCGACCGGTTCCGAACCGGGGCGCGTGCTTTCGCCGCCGACGTCGAGCATTGACGCGCCGTCGCGGATAAGGGCTCGCGCTTTGTCGAGGACGGCGTTTAAATCGACGCGGAACGAGGAGTTAGCGTCGACGGAAAATTGCCCGCCGTCCGAAAAACTATCGGGCGTCGCGTTGATAATCCCGACCAAAACGGGGCGGTCGAGCGGAATCGTTCGCGTTTTCAAGCGCCAAGCGTCGATCAAATTTGTCGCCTTTCTTGTTAGTTAAACGTTGACGTTAATTGGTTTAACCGCCGTTAAATCTTAATGTAGATTCGGCGACGGTACAGCCAAAGGAGGATTAACCAAGCGATTAAAAGTCCGGCGAACGTGGTCGCAAGCGCTTGGTAAGCGTCGGGAACAAAACGAGTTATCGCGTCGCTAAAGAAAAAGTCGCGGGTATAATTCAGGTCGAAAAATTTGCGACCGAGGTAAATCGCCAACGGGTTCGCGCCGACGACGACAAACGCAAGCGCCCAGCGGCGCAGGCCCCAAACGTCGATAATTAAATAAAATAGGCCGAGCGCGATTGCGGAACAGCCGCCGACGAAGCAAACGAACGAACTGTTCCAAAGGTTTTTGTTGATCGGGAAAACTTCGTTCCAAAGGAAGCCGAGCGCGGTTAGGACGACGCCGAAACCGATTAGCGCCAATACTTTAACGTATTCTCCGGTTTTGTCGGAGCGCAGTACGGAACCGAAAAACATTCCGAGCAAAGCGGTTACGATCGCCGGAAGCGTCGAAGCGAGGCCCTCCGGGTCGTGAACTTTTTTGTAAAGTTTGCCCGGCATAATCGAGCGGTCGACGTAACCGACGAGCGAGCCCTCCATCGAGAGGTTTTTTTGAATCGACTCCGATTTTTCCGGCGTCAGAAGATGCGTAAATCGTTCCGTAAACGCGGCGGGTGAAAAGGCTTCCGACGGGTTGACGTCCGGCGCGGGAATTAGAACTAAGGCTAGCCAGTATCCGACCAAAATTACGGCGGAGACGACGATTAACCAACGACGGCGCAACGACATAAAAAGGAGCGCGGCGCACATCCAGCCGAGTCCGATATGTCCGAGAACGCTGCCGTATCGCAGGTTCGCGAAGTCGAAATTGACGCCGTTGTTGTAAATTATTCCGAGCAGGACGAGCGCAATTCCTCGGAAGACAACCTTTAAAACGATTCGCCAATTCGGGAGCCCTTTCGCTCGCGCTTTCGCCAACGAGAACGGAAAGGACGCGCCGGCGAGGAAGAGGAAGAGCGGAAAAATCGTGTCGTGATGGCGGATTCCGTTCCACTCGACGTGCGTCATCTGCGTCTTCAACGCGTCGGAAAACGAGCCGGGGCAAAGGTTGCAAATTTCGACGATCACGCTCGAGAGTCCGATAATGAAGAGCATATTCAGACCTCGCAGCGCGTCGAGCGACATAAGGCGTTTCGAAGCGCGTTCGACTTGCGCGGCGGAGCGTTTGGCGTTATTGGCGGACGACGTAAGCGGCGCGTCGGACGCCAACGAGTAAACGTCGGGCGAGGCGGCGCGTTGAGCGTTAGGGGAGGGGAACGAGCGCGACATTTAAGGCTCCTACAACGGAAAAAATAAGGAAAATGAAGGGCGGCGGGCGACCGGTTTGGAATGAAAAATCGCCCTATATATTATACGGCGGGCGCGGGGGGGAGTCAATTACTTTTTTCGGCGCGCAACATTTTTTGAGCGGAAAATTTTTACGCGTCGCGTTCTTGGGGACGAATTGAGCGCGACGTAAACGAGGCGAGAAATTTTTGAGTTTTTTTGGAAAAAACGCTGGACGTCGCGGCGGCGCGTCTGGTATAATGACCGTTTAACGGCGGCGTCGACGTTAAGTTTTGCGGTTTTCGTTACTTGAGCGTTAAAGTCGGCGCGTCTTGTCCGGTTTATCCTTTTTGCTTATTTTACCTGTTTTCGGTCGTTCGGGGCGCGGCGATTTCGCGTTGCCAACGACGGAAAACGTTTAGGAAAGGACGTTTATATGTTGAAACAAAAAAGACGTCGCCTTTTGTTCGACGCAATTTTCGGCGCGGCTGTTCTCGGCGCGACGGCGACCGGCGCGCTCGTCGCTTATATTTCGGACGGCGCTTGGGCGCAGGAACGAGCGAATAATTTGACGTTTTCCCGGACAATGCCGCCGGAAACGAACCAACTTCCGACGAATCCGGCGCGCGCCGACCTTCTGAAAACCTTCCAAAATCCGGAAGGGGCCGTCCGCACCGGCGCGTATTGGTATTGGCTCTCCGGCAACCTCTCGCCCGAGGGCGCCGTCAAGGACGTAACCGCGATGAAGTCGGTCGGAATCGACCGGGCGTACATCGGCGACATCGGCGTCGACAACGTGCCGCGCGGCCCGGTGCGAACGTTCAGTCCGGAATGGTACGACACGGTGCGAGCGGCGTTTAAGACCGCTTCCGAACTCGACGTCGAGATGGGGATTTTCAACTCGCCGGGTTGGAGTCAATCGGGCGGGCCTTGGGTCAAGCATAACCAAGCGATGCGTTACTTGACGTCGAGTAAAACGGTCGTCAAGGGCCCCGCTAAGTTTGCGCAAGCGCTTCCAAAACCGGAATTTAGGAGCAAGAAAAAAGACGAGTATCAAGACGTTCGCGTCCTTGCGTACCCGGCGCCGAAGGATTACTCCGCGACGCTCGTTAGCAAGCCGGAAAAAGGCTTTTTCGAACTGCAAGCGAATAAACCGGCGACGATCGAAATCAAGTCGGAGCAACCGTTTACCGCGCGCGCCGTTCGCCTCGACTTCAAAGAAAGCCCGATCGCCGGGAAGGCCGAGCTTTTCGCGAAGCTCGACGGGAAGTCGAAGAAGATTTGCGAGTTCAAAATCAGCCGTTACAACCCGGAAATTAACGTCGGTTTTATGCCGTACGCGCCGGTTACCGCCGCTTTTGAAGCGACGCAAGCGACCGAATTTCAACTGGTTGTAACGAGCGACCGCAACGGCGCCGGAATCGCGTCGGTCGAGCTGAGCGCCGCGCCGAAAGTCGCCGCCGTTTACGACAAAACGCTCGCGAAGATGCACGAGACGCCGCAGCCGATGTGGACGGAATACCAGTGGGCGCCGTCGCCGGAAATCGACGACGCGTCGCTCGCCGTCGACCCGACGAAAGTCGTCGACTTGACCGACAAGCTAAGCGCCGACGGCGTCTTGACTTGGGACGTTCCGGAAGGCGAATGGATCGTCGAGCGATACGGTGTAACGCCGACCGGAACGACGACCGCGCCGGCCGTTCCGGAAGCGACCGGATACGAAGTCGATAAGATGAGCAAAGAGCGCGTCTTAGAACACTTCGACGCGTACATGAGCAAGCTGATCGACACGCTCGGGCCGGAAGACGGCAAGTCGTTCTCGACGATCGTGCTCGACAGTTACGAAGTCGGCGGGCAAAACTTCACCGACGATTTCGCCGCGAAGTTCGAGAAGTCGTTTGGTTACGACCCGACGCCGTTCTTACCCGTTTATTTTGGGACGGTTGTGAAAGATCAAGAAACGTCCGACCGCTTCCTTTGGGACGTGCGACGTTT
>JAFSFF010000252.1 GCA_017435375.1 Thermoguttaceae bacterium | reverse complement strand
GTTCGATTGGCCTTCGTAAGCGCTGCAATTCCAAAGGAGGTCGAACGTCGGCATAAGGCGCGAAACGTCGTCGCGCTCGCCGAGGAAACGAACGCGGTCGGAAATGCGCAGGGCGTCGCGGTAGCGGAGAAGCGACTCGCGTTCCGGGCCGTCGCCGATAACGAGGAGGTAAAAATCGAGCTGGGCGAATTTCAGTTGGTCGGCGGCCCAAAGCGCTTCCTTGACGCGTTTTTGCGGCCAAAGTCGCGCGACCAACCCGATCAAAAACGGAAGGCGGCCCGGTTCGAAGGGAAGTTTTAACTCTTTTAACAGCGCGATCTTCGCCGAATCGGCGGTCGCGGCGTCGCTCGGACGAGGGAAGGGCGGCGGCTCGACGGCGTTCGGGACGACGACGAACTTCTCGGCGGGGATTCCGCGCTCGACGTAAAAATCGACGATTCCGGAACTGTTGACCGCGAACGCGTCCGTTTTCGGTTCGAGACGACGGTCGACCCAACCTTGCCAACGCGCTTTCCAAGGGTCGAGGCAGCGCTCGCCGCAAACGACCGCCGGGACGCCGAGCGAAAACGCGGCGCGTCGCCCGTAAGCGTTCGCGGCGAAAAGCCAAGTGTGAACGACGTCGGGGCGGAAGTCGCGAATCGTTTTCTTTAACCGCCAATAAGCGCGCGGCGAAAATTTAGCGGTTTTGCCGATTATTTCGACCGGAACGCCGGCGTCGCGGAGCGTCGCTTCGTAAGGGCCGCCGCGAGTCAGCGCGACGACGCGAACGTCGAAACGCTCTTTGGGGAGATTGGCCGCGAGAAGCGTCAACTGTTTTTCGGCGCCGCATTTGTCGAGCGTCGGAATCACGAGGAGGATTTTAAGGCGGTTCGGCGTCATCGCGTCGGCGGAAACGTTCACATTAAACGGATTAACGGAAAAACGAAAACGACGCGACGCCGGTTAAAACGTCGCGCCGAAAATTAGGGCGAGATTATTCCGCCGGGGCCGGAGCGGCTTCTTCGAGCGGAGCGGTTTCTTCCGCCGGAGCGGCTTCTTCCGCCGGAGCGGCTTCTTCCGCCGGAGCGGCTTCTTCCGCCGGTTGCGCCTCTTGCGCCGGAGCGGTTTCTTCGGTCGGTTGCGCCTCTTGCGCCGGAGCGGCTTCTTCGGTCGGTTGCGCTTCTTCCGCCGGAGCGGTTTCTGCGACTGGAGCGGTTTCTTCGGTCGGTTGCGCCTCTTGCGCCGGAGCGGTTTCTTCAACCGGAGCGGTTCCGTAAATGCGCGCGGCGAGTTTCTTCGCGACTTCTTCCGAATCGTCGCATTCGGCTTGAACCAGTTTGCCGTCGAGGGTAACGGCGCAAATAAATTCGCCGAACGCGTCGCTCGGTTTCGCCGGATTGAAGACAAACTCTTCCGGGCGCGTCCATTCGACCGCGTTCGCTTCGGCGGCCAGAACGACCGACAAAATCGGTTTTTCCGGATTAAGATCGTCGAGCGTCAACGGTTCGACGCGACCGAACGGCGCGTTTTGACCGGTGAAGACGAGGAACGGCGTCGACGTTTTCGGAACGTCGCCAAAAGGCGCGGCGAAAATCGACGGCATCTTTTCAAGGAGTTTAATGTTATTTTCGCCGTTCCAAGGCTCGTCGAGTTTGAATTCTTCGTACAGCTTTTGGCCTTCGGCGCCCAAAACCGGGAGAAGCGCGACGCGCCAGCTCAAGAGCGGCGTTCCGTCGGCGGCGCGAATCGGGGCCGGGAACTTTTTGTTCTTCATCAAGTAGGCGTTAAACGCTTGACCAAGAGCGGTTAACGCGTCTTGAGCGCCGCCGTATTTCGCGTAAATCTCCGATTGACGGCGGAACGAGTTCATATTCTCGCAAGCGTCGACGAAGAACGCGAGCGTTTCCGGCGAGTTTTTCAGCGTTCCGAGAACCCGCGTTCCTTCGGTCGCGAGGTTCGCCGATTTGAGAATCGTTCGTAATTTTTCGAACGTTTCAACCGCTTCCGACGCCGCGGCGGCTTGTTCGCCTTGCGGAAGAGCGGAGCCGAGCCCGTCGACCGCTTCCATCAGCGCGCCGCCGATCGCCTTGCGCAACGTTTCGGCGCCTTCGGCCGACTTCGCGTCGACGACGAGCGTCAAGATCGCGCCGTCGGCGGAGTTCGCGTCGACGACGAAATGGAAGCCGGAGACGTTCGGTTGCATCGCTTCGAGGAGCGCCGGAGTCAGCGGAACCGGCGGTTGAACGAGCGCGGTCGTCGCGACGTCGAAGTCGAAGTCGTAAAGGAACGCCGCGTCGAGCTTTTCGAGCGGAAGCCGTCCGACGCGTTGCGCCGCGACGCCCCGTTCGTCGCCGGTTTTGGCGCTAAAATAAGCGTCGAGCGCGGTCGGCGAACCGGAGAAGAAAACGACGGAGTTCGGCGTCGGGAAGGCGAGACCGGCGAGCATTTGGTCGACGCGACCGAACGTTTGGCCGGTTTGGTCGAGCGGAACCGGAAGGGAGTTTTCCAAGACGCGAACGTCGACCGCGCCGATTTTTTGGGTTTTAACGGCGTTCGGGTCGGCGTTCTTGAAAATTTTCGCGTCGAGCGCCGCTTGGTCGACCGGTTCGGGGAAGCGGAGGTAAACGACTTCGGACGGCGTCGGGAAGCCTTCTTGGAGCGTTTCGCCGGTTTGCGCGTTTTTCAGCGTTTCGAGCGAAAACGTCTTGCTCGCGAGGGCGAGATTGGCGCCGTCGAGGAGTTCCGGAAGCGGGAGTTGCAGCGACGCGTTCGCAAACGTTTCGAGCGCGACGGAGCCGTTTTCAAGGTCGCGGAAACGTTCCGGACGAACGACTTGAACGGAGTAAGCGTTCGGTTGAACGAACTCGGTCGGGAGATCGTTTTTCGCTCCGAGCGCGGCGAGCTGTTCCGCCGAGAGGAAACGAATTTCGGTCGAAAATTGCGGGAACGCCGGAGCGTCGCCGGTTTGCGCGACCGCGTTCGGGTCGGCGTTTTCCGTTTCCGTCGTCGATTTTTGGCAACCGACGAAGGCCGAAACGCTCAACAGCAGGCAACCCGTTCCGGCGACCGCGCGGCGAACCGCTTTAGAAGTCGATAATTGCGACAAAAGCGAACGAGACATCTTAAAAATCCTTTAACGTTAAATTTAATTGTCGGCGACGCAAAAAAGGAAAAGCGTCGCCGCAAACGATTTTCGAAAGGGAAAGGGGATTAGTCGCGCGAACCGCGGTCCGAACGTCCGCCGCGAGCGCCCGGTTTCTTGCCGCCGCCGAAGCCTCCGCGACCGCCCGGACGACCGCCGGAACCCGGTTTCTTCCCGCCGAACGAGCCGCCGGAGCGTCCGTCGCGACCGCTCGGTTTCTTGCCGTCGCCGTTGTTAAAACGTTTCGAACCGCCGTTCGAACGGGAAGCGCCGCCGTCTCCGAATTCGCGGTTTTTGCCCGTCCAACCGCGCGGCGCTTTGCCGTTGCGACGAGCGAAAACGCGAGTTTCGCCGTCCGACGCGCCGCCGACGTTCGCCGAGTCGCCGCCGTCGAACGAGCCGCGGCGGTCTTGCGCGTCGACGAATTTGCGTTCCGGACGGCGGTTTCGGTCGTCGCGACCGCCTTTGCCGCCTCGACCGCCGCCGAAACCGCGTCCGCCGCGTCCGCGACCGGAGCGGTCGTCGGCAAATTCGCGTCGTTGTTTGTTGTCGACTTCGACCGGCTCGATTTCCGCCTCGATCGGCTTTCCTTCGGCCAACGCTTGCGCGCGGCGTTCCATTTCTTCGAAGCGGCTCTTGCGGCAGAACTGCAAAATAACGCTGTTGTGTTCGGCGCCGGGGTTCTCGTATTCGTCGATTTTGCGCAACGCGACGTTGTTCAAGAGATTGTAGTGGCGCGCTTCGCCCCGTTCCGCCGGCCAGTTCGGGCCCTTGATCATCAGGATGCGGTCGAACGCGTGCCAAAGCGGAGCGAACGTCGGCAAAAGTTTCGCGATTTTGCCGACCGCGCGGATGGTAAGGGTGTGAAAGCGGTGAACTTTTAACAAATCTTCCGCCTTCGCGTACCAAACGTTCGTTTCGAGCCCGAGCGCGTCGACGATGGCGCCGAGCGCTTCCGCTTTTTTGCCGGTCGAGTCGCAAAGTTCGACGACGACGTCCGGACGCAAAATCGCGACGACGAGACCCGGGACGCCGCCGCCGGAGCCGACGTCGAGGACGTGTTCGCCCTTTTGAAGGCAGGCGGCCAAGCGAATCGAGTCGACGAGGTCGCGGGAAACGAACTTGTCGTAATCGTCGTGCCGGGTGAGGTTGACGCGCTCGTTCCAAATCCAAAGGGTCTCGCAATATTCTTTGAGGAGTCTAACTTTTTTCGCCGGAAGTTCGATTCCGAATTTTTCGAGCGCTTCTTCGAGCGTCGCGGAGGGCGGGGCGACCGGCTCGGCGTTTTCGTCTTCGTCGGCGGGCGTTTCCGCGTCCGCGTTTTCGGCGAGTCGAGCGTTTACGGCGTCGAGGTTGATTTCGGCGCCGTCTTCTTGCGCGGCGTCGGCGGATTCGGTTTTGACGGTTGCGTCGACTTGAACGGCGTCGACGGCGGGCGTTTCCGCGTCTTGCGGGGCTTGAGCCGGGACGGCGTTTTCGGCGGGCTGTTCGACGGGGGCGCGGTCGTTAGATTCCAACATTTCGATTCGTTTCTTCCTTGTTCGGGGGCGTCGACGCTTTTTTTGTCGTTATTAATTAATAAGGAGAAAACGACGGAGAGCGTTTTCGACGTTTTTCTGCCGGGCGTCTTGCGCGTCTGCGCTTCGGACGGCGGCGAATCGAACGAGCGTTTCGACCGTCCGCGACGTTTTCTCCGTTATTATAACCTGATTTTGCAATTTTGTCTTCCCCCCCTTAACGAACCGACGCGATTTTCTTGCGAGAAGCGCGCGAAGCGGAAAAAGTCGGCGTTTTCTCGCGCCGCCCGTCCTTGCGTTATTTCGCCGAAGAATTATAATGAAGACGGAAGCGTTCGAACCGTCGACGTTAAACCGAGTCGACCGAGCGTCTTCCGTCTTTGCGAGCGCCGTTAAAGTCGTCGCGACCGTTAAAGTCGGTTGTTTCGCGTCGCTTCGCCGCTCCTTTTGGCCCGTTTCCCCCCAGCGTTCCGTTTTACGAGAGTCCCGAATAATGGAAAAAGCGACTTATAAAAGTTCCGGCGTCGACTTGGATATTTACGCCGAATCGATGTCCCGTTTGCCCAAATTGGTTGCGAAGACCTTTTCGCCGCGCGTGATGCGCCTCGACGGCGGGTTCGCCGGGCTTTTCCGCTTGAACGGCCTCCTCAAAGACGGCGGCCCCGAACGCAAGTACGAAGACCCGGTTCTCGTCAGCTGCACCGACGGCGTCGGAACGAAAATCAAAATCGCTTGCCAAACGAACCGTCATTCGACCGTCGGGATCGACTTGGTCGCGATGAGCGTCAACGACGCGATCTGCTGCGGCGCCGAACCGCTCTTCTTTCTCGATTACGTCGCGACGCCGAAAGACGACCCCGACCAACTCGAAGAGCTGGTTTCCGGGATCGCTAAGGCTTGCGAAGAGGTTGGTTGCGCGCTGATCGGCGGCGAAACGGCGATTCTCTCCGGAATGTACAATCCCGGCGAATACGATTTGGCCGGTTTTTGTGTCGGCGTCGCGGAACGTTCGAAAATCATCGACGGCAAAGCGATTCAAGACGGCGACGTTCTGATCGGCGTCGCGTCGAGCGGCTGCCATTCGAACGGTTATTCGTTGATTCGCCGCGTTGTTTTCGACATTGCGGGCCTCCAACCGGACGAATTCGTCCCGGAATTGAACCAAACGGTCGCCGACGCGCTTTTGACGCCGACGCGTCTTTACGTTAAACCGGCGCTCGCGCTCTTCGAAAAGTTCGGCGCGAACGACGGAATCCGCGGCGTCGCGCACATCACCGGCGGCGGTTTGGTCGAAAACCTTTCTCGCGTCTTGCCCGAGGGCGTCGCGCCGGAAATTACCCCGAATTCTTGGGACGTTCCGCCGGTTTTCGGTTGGTTGCAAAAGCTCGGTTCGATCGACGACGCCGAAATGGAACGCGTCTTCAATATGGGGCTCGGTCTCGTTTTGGTCGTCAAGCTGGAAATCGCCGACGACGTGCAAGCGACGCTCGCCGAAATGAACCTGCAAAACTGGAAAGTCGGTAAAATCGTTAAAAAGTAACGCCGACTTTGCCTATTTTCGCTTTCCGTTCTTGTCGCCCGTCGTTTTAACGTCGCGGAGGGGAGGACGGAAGCGGCGAAGCGACGCCGAACGCCAACGCGCCAAGACTTGCTTTTCGACGCGTCGAGCGTTTGTTTGTCTTGGCGAGACTTCGAAACGGGAAGGGGAGCGAAAACGATGAAAATCGAAACGCGGCGCGAATTTTGTTCGTGTCGGAGCGGTTCTTTTCGCTCGCTCGACCGTTGCGCAAGCGGTTCGGTCGCATCGGGGTTGAAGCGCGCCTTTGACGGCGGTTGCAAACGCGGTTCGAACGGCGGTTTTACGTTGGTCGAACTGCTCGTCGTGATCGCGGTGATCGGCGTTTTGCTCGGCCTCCTTTTACCGGCGGTTCAAGCGGCGCGCGAAACGGTTCGGCGGACGAGTTGCGTTTCGCATATGCGGCAAATCGGCTTGGCGATTCATTCTTATTTGGACGTCAACGGCGTTTTCCCGCCGACGAAGACGACGTATGTCGCGCCGAACGGACAGCGTCGCGACCGGCATAACGTCTTGACGATTTTGCTCCCGTTTGTCGAGGAAAGCGCGGCGTATTCGGCGGTCGACTGGACGGCGACTTGGTCGGCGGCGGTTAATCGCGAGGCGACCGAGAAGCGGATTCCGATTTTTCTTTGCCCGACCGCGCCCGGCGACCGGGATTTCGGGACGAAAAAGTATTATCCGACCGATTACGCGAGTTGTTATCTGATTCGGCGCGGCGTTCGGGAGAAACTCGGGCTCCGCGACCGTTCCGAATGGACGAGCGTTCTCTTGCCCGACTTTTCCAATTCGGTCGAATTTTCGCGGCGCGCGCCCGTTTCTCCGAGCGCCGTTCTCGACGGCTTGAGTTCGTCGTTCCTCTTTTTCGAAGCGTCCGGGCGTCCGTTTAAATTCTTGCGCGGCGGACGTCGCGGCGACCCGAACGAAACGCCCCGCGAACCGCTCCTCAACTCCGATTGGGCCGATCCCGGCTCCGGCTTTGTGATGGACGCCGCCGTCGTCGCTCCCGACGGACGCTTTTTCAACAACGCGAATAACAACGAAATTTTCTCCCTTCATCCGGGCGGCGCGAACTTTCTTTACGCGGACGGTTCGGCCCGTTTTCACTCCGAGACGATCGACGCGGAAACGTTCGCCGCGCTCTTCACTTGCGCCGCCGGGGATATTCTTCCGAACGGGCTTTGACAAAATCGCGTCGCGGAGCGATTGCCGACGACCGGGTTTGCCGATTTTGACGATATTAACGAAGCTCCGCGATGAAATGGGGGAAGTTCGCGACGTTTAGACCGATTTTTTTCGTCGCGTCGCTTGATTTTTGGCGCCGTCGACGCTTTAATTAATAAAAGTCGCCCTTTCCGACGCCGACGCCGCGTCGAAAAAACTTCGCCAAAGCGCCCAATTTAACCGTTCGCCGCCCCTTGAACCCGCCGAAAGGAACCGCCGCGTTGACTTCCGCTCCCGACCCGAATGCGAACCGCCGCCGAACGTCGTCCGCCGACGCCGAAATTTACTCCGCGACGCCGACTTCAGAACCCGCGTCGCCGGTTCGATACCGCTCGTTCGGGTGTCCGCGTTGCCGAACGCGACTCTCCGCGACGAAGGCGGACGTCGGCAAGATCGTCGTTTGCCCCGACTGCGACGAAGAGATCGTTGTTCCCGATTATCTCGATTTTGAAACGGAAACCGATTACGAGCGCTTTAATAACCCGCAAAAACGGCGGCAAGACGAACTCCTCTCTCCGGCGCGCAACCCAAATCGCGTCGGAATCGACGTCGCCGGGGCCGATATTTACGGCGTTAGAGGAAACGACAGCGCGACCGTTAAAAACATTAAAAACCTCAAAACCGGCCCGGCTTCCGGCGCCGCGTCGAATTTTCCGGGAGGCGGGCGTTCGAACGAGTCCGGCGGCGAAAACGACGGCGATAAAAGCGAAAAAGTCGATAAAAGCGATAAAAACGAGGCGGAAAAATCGGTCGAACCCGTTTATTATCCGGTGCGCTGCCGCGTTTGCGAGACGTTGACGCAAGCGCCCGCCGAACTTCTCGGGAAGACGGTTCGCTGTCCCGACTGCGGAACCGAAACCGTCGTAACGGCGGCGCTTAAAGAACAGCTCGCGACGACCGACGTTCGCTTCCAACCGCGCGACCGGGGCGTTTACGAACTCGGCGAAATTCCCGACGCTCCCGACCGCGTTTATCAACGTTTCGACGGAAAAACGGTTTTCGTTCCGAATTCGGCGAAAACGATCGCTCCGACGCCGCCGAAAAGGCCCGACGCGTCGGCAAAATATCCGGATAAACGGAAAAATCGGCAAGGTTCCGCGAGCAACGAGAGCGGCTCGACCGGTTCAAGCGCCGTCGCGAAGCCGAAAAAACGTTCGAGTCGGGAAGAGCGGGAACGCCGACGTCGTTTGGAAGAGATGAAAGCGGAGTTCGGCTCCGTCGCGGTCGACGAGGCGTTGCGAAAGACGCGAAACGACCCGACGACCGAGACGGAGCCAACGGGCGAACGGCAAAACGTCGGCGCTTTGGGCGAAAACCCCGAACTTGAGCGGACGTTGGCGATTTTGTCGGTTTTAACGTCGCCGATTCGAACGCTGAAACGCGTGTTGCGCCGCTTGGCGACGCCGCCGGAAATCGAAGACCCGACCGCTTTTTTGCCGCCGCTCGTTTTGCGGTATCGAAACGGCCAAGCGATTTGGACGCGACCCGCGCCGCCGCGCCGCCTTCCGCTCTTCAACCGAACGTTTCAAGCGCTCGCGACGAACGAACTTTGGGCGCGAGCGGGAACGGTCGTTCTAATCGGTTTAGCGTTAACGGCTTACGTTCTTTATTCGTTGGCGCCGACGATCGCGGCGCAGGGGAGCGGCGGCCCGATTGAGAAGTTTGAATTTTGCGTTTTAACGGTTATTGCGTTTCCGACGGCGCTCTTTTGGACGTATTGGACGGCGAGTTTTTTTGAAGCGATTTTCGGCGCCGGGGCGTCCGGGGCGCGGCGCGTCCTCTCTTGGCGCGATGACGACCGACTCGACGGGCTCCTTTACGCGCTTTGGTTCGTCGCGCTTGTCGGAGCGGCTTTTTCGCCGGGCGTCGCGCTTGCCGGAGGACTCGGTTGGTTCGAAAGCGGGGAGGAGACCGCCGAAGCGTTGAGCGGACTTCAGCTCGTCGACTTGCGAATCGCGGCGACGCTCGCCGGATCGTTTAGCGTTTGCTTCCCGATTTTTTACCTTTCGACCCTTTACACCGGTTGGCCGTTCGCGCCGATTTGCGGGGCGGTTTTGGCGAGTTTTCTTCGGCGAATCGTCGTTTGGACGCAATTTTGGGCGGTTTCGGCGCCGCTCGTTTTCGCTCCGCTTACGTTTGGAATTCGTTATTTTAAAACGCCGGAGTATGGGGCGGCGGCGCTGTTCGCGCTCGTCGTTTTGACGCCGCTTTACGCGCTTTTGCTTGGGCGGCTCGCTTGGATTCTCGACGAAGACGAACGGAGTCTCGATTACGACGATTAGAGAGGCGGCGCGATTTAGAGGAAATAAGCCGGTAGACTGAATAGGAGAAATAACGCAAAATAGCGGAATTAGCGAAAACGCGCTTTCGCGGCGGTCGGCGGAATTTGCGTCGAGTTTAAGCCGAGAAAGCGCGTTTATTTGCGATTTTTACCGTTAATTGGGAGAAGCGGCGGCGTTTTTAACGCGAGCGCGATAAAGAAGGAGCGTTTGCATCGCGACGGCGAGCGATTCTTCGTCGAGCGGCGCCAACTTGTCGAGATCGTCGACCGAGTTGAAGAGCTGGTCGACGAGCCCGCAAAGTTCGAAAACGGCTCGACGCGTTTTTTCCGAACGGAGTTCCTCCGCCGACGCGGTCAACGTCAACCAACGGAGGAGGGCGCCGTTGACGTAAAGGCGCATATGCGGCGTCGCGAGTTTCACTTTCTCGTCGAAAAAGAGCGTTTCGGCGAGCGTCGCGTCGTTAAAAAGCGCCCAAACTCGCCCTTTTAACGCAATCAACGTCGTTTCGGCGCGCTTCAGCTCCGGCGAATCGCGGAGCGCGCCTTTTTTCAAACGAGCGTGCAAGAAAGTCAGCGCGAGGAGTTTATCGGTCGCTTCGGTCGACCCCCAGTCGACCGGACGGCGCGTTTCTTGGTCGAGAATCTTCGCGAGCGACCAAGTTTCGCCGAACGCGTTCGTCCAAGTTTCGTCCGGATTTTGCGAATAATGCGCGAGCCCGACGGCGACCGTCGAGAGGTTCGCGCCCTTCGTACAAGCGAGCTTTTCCGCGTCGACGAGGTCTTGAACGCGAAATTTCTCGTCGTTTATTCGAATTTCGTAATTTCGATCGATTTTCGCAAACGCCAACGCCGCGAGAAGTTCGCCGCGTTTCGATTGGAAGCCGAACCCAACTTTCGCTAAGGGACGACCGTCGACGACGCGCAAAATTCGCCGCCCGTCGCAAGGAACGTTCCAACAAAGGGCGCCGAGCGCGTAAATTGGTTCCAAATCGGGCGTTGTATTCGGTATATTTTGCCCGGATTGCGCGTTTTCCGGCGAAAGCGCGCGGGTCGACGCAAGAAAGGTCGCGTCGGCGCCGCCGATCAGCGAATAACGGAGAAGACGGCCCGGCGTCGAACCTTCGAGCGAAAGGGGCGGTTTGGAAAAGCGGCGCGCCAACGCCTCGACGCGCTTTTCGAAGTCGGCGTCGGTTCGCGGAACGTTCAACGCCGGAAGCGGACGCGGCGCGTTCGGTTGCTTTTGTTCCAGCAACGGAATTGAGTTAATGTCGCCGTTAAATGGAACTTCGCCGATCATTTGCCCGCCGAGGGGCGTCCCGGCGGGGACGGCGCCGGAAAAAACGGGAGAACCGGCAAAACCGGCGTTTCCGAAATCGTTAAAAACGGGCGCTCCGTCGGGGAAAGAATCGCCGACGACGATCGGAGCGCCGAACGACGTCGCGCTCGGAACGAACCCGCCGTCGAACTGCGGCGACGAGTAAACGACCTGCGCCGCCGCGTTCGCGTTCCAAGCGAAAAACGCCGCCGCGCCGACCGTCGCTAAAATCGCCGTTCGAAAAAATATCGTCGCCCGTTCGCCCGCCAAAATTTGCCTCCGTTCGCCGTTAGAACCGATAATATTTCTTTAAAGCGCCGCGTTTGTTCGAAAAAAACGAAGCCGTTATTCATTAGAACGTCCAAAAAACCGTTCGACTTTAGCGTCGCCGTGTGAAAATATTGCGATTTTTCCTGTTTTAACGGAAAAAAGCGCGGCGCAAGAAACGCGAGGTCGAGGAAGAATGAGGCGGCTCGACTTAAAAAAGAAAAACGCCGCGTCGCCAAAAAAACGCGACGCGGCGGCAACGACCGGTTTCCGGTTTCGACAAAGAACGACGACGGAACGTTCAATCGTTTGAAAAACGTCGTTAATAAGCGAAAAACATTAAAATCGTTTTAATTTCGCCAACTTTCCAACTCGACGACGCGACCTTCGCTCAACGAACGCGGAACGTCGATAAAACGTTGATTCGTCGACCCGGCGAATTTCAGCGTCCAACTTCGCAACGCTTGCACGAACGGGCCGTCGACGACGACGTCCAGCTCGGCGAGAAGCGCGTTCCAAGCGGGATCGTTCGCCGCGATCAACTCTTCCCATAGGTAACCGGTGTACGCGGCTAGATTAAGGTTGCGTTTTTTGATTTCTCGCGCCAATTCGGCGAGCGCCGCCGCCTGCAAAAACGGTTCGCCTCCGCTGAACGTAACGCCGTCGAGGAGCGGATTCGCGTCGATTTCGGCTAAAATCGCCTCGACGGTCGTCTCTTCGCCCCCTTCGAGCGGTTGAGTTTGCGGATTATGACAGCCGGGGCAGGCGCGCGGGCAACCCTGCGTGAAAAGCGCGTACCGGAGACCGGGCCCGTCGACGATCGAGTCGCCGACGCGGCCCGCGATACGAAGTTTCATTCGGCGCTCCCGTTCGACTCGGCTTTTTGCGCGGTCGGGCAGGCGGTCGAGTGCGAGACGCGATCCCGAACCTCGGAACGTTTCGCGTCGTTGAAACGGTCGAGCGTCCCGACGAGATAACCGGTGATGCGGCGAACGCGTTCGAACGGAACGTCCGGCGTTTCTTTGCGACCGCATTTCGGGCAAACGTCGCCGTTAATGACGCCGTTGAAACCGCAAACCGGGTCGGAGTCGATCGGGTGGTTGATCGCGCCGTAACCGACGCCCGCTTTGCGCATCGCGCAAACGATTTTCTCGAACGCGTCCAAGTTTTGCGTCGCGTCGCCGTCCAACTCGACATAAGTGATGTGCCCGGCGTTCGTCAGCGCGTGATACGGCGCTTCGAGTTGGATTTTTTGCCAACACGGAACGTGGAAGTGAACCGGAACGTGGAAGCTGTTCGTGTAATAATCGCGGTCGGTAACGCCTTCGATCGTGCCGAACTTTTTGCGGTCGAGCTTGACGAAACGACCCGAAAGCCCTTCGGCCGGCGTCGCGAGGAGCGAGAAGTTCAGTTGTTTCGCTTGCGCGACGTCGTCCAGGTATTTGCGCATAAAGGCGACGATTTCAAGGCCGAGCTTTTGCGCTTCGGCGCTTTCGCCGTGGTGAACGCCGATCAGCGCTTTTAGCGTCTCGGCCAAGCCAATGAACCCAACGGATAGCGTTCCGTGTTTCAGGATTTCGCCGACTTCGTCTTCCGGGCCGAGGTTTTCGGAGTCGAGCCAAACGCCTTGCCCCATCAGGAACGGGAAGTTTTTCACCTTCTTTTGGCATTGAATGCGGAAACGCTCCAGGAGTTGGTCGACGGCCAAATCGAGCTTGGCGGTCAGATCGGCGTAAAACGCGTTCATATCGCCCTTCGACTTCAACGCGATACGCGGCAGGTTGACCGACGTGAAACTCAGGTTGCCCCGCGAGTAGGTGATTTCGCGTTCCGGGTCGCAAATGTTCCCGACGACGCGGGTGCGGCACCCCATATAGGCGATTTCCGTCTCCGGGCGACCCGGTTTGTAGTACTGCAGGTTGAACGGCGCGTCTTGGAACGCGAAGTTCGGGAAGAGGCGTTTCGCGCTGACGCGGCAAGCCAACTTGAACAAATCGTAGTTCGGGTCGCCCGCTTCGGCGTTGATTCCTTCCTTAACGCGGAAAATGTGAATCGGGAAGATCGGCGTTTCGCCCGCTCCGAGCCCCGCTTCTTGCGCGAGAAGAACGTTTTTGACGATCATACGGCCTTCCGGCGAGACGTCCATCCCGTAGTTGATCGACGAGAAGGGCGTTTGCGCTCCGGCGCGGCTGTGCATCGTGTTCAGGTTGTGAACGAGCGCTTCCATCGCTTGGAACGTCGCGCGGTCGGTTTCGCGGAGCGCCAAGTCGGCGGCTTGTTTTTGCAGTTCGGCGAAGCGTTCGACGGTTAGCGTCGTCGTCGCGTCGGCGTTCCAAGTCGCGAAGAAACGTTCGGCGACCGCGGCGGCTTCGGCGGCGAAGAACGCGTCGCGCTCTTCGAGTTTCAACTCGACGCCGGAGTCGAAAATTTCGCGATGCAGCGCCTTCAAGTCGGCGGCGATCGGCGCGCTCGAACCGGTCGAAAACGCGACGCCTTTGGCGAGGTTGTCGCGGTAGAGGCGGCGGAACGTCTTGACGACGCCGGGCGCGAGGCCGTAATCGAAGTTGACGATCGATTGGCCGCCGTGTTGGTCGTTTTGGTTCGACTGAATCGCGATGCAGGCGAGCGCGGCGTAGGACTGCACGTCGTTCGGTTCGCGCAGGACGCCGTGTCCGGTGCCGAAACCGTTCTTGAAGAGGCGAATCAAGTCGATTTGGCAACACGTCGTCGTCATCGTGTAGAAGTCGAGGTCGTGAATGTGAATGTCGCCTTCGACGTGAGCGCGCGAATGTTCCGGCTTCAGGACGAACTTGTGGAAGAACTCCTTGGCGCCTTCGGAACCGTATTTCAGCATTTGGCCCATCGCGGTGTCGCCGTTGACGTTGGCGTTTTCGCGCTTAACGTCGCTCGTTTTCGCGTCTTTGAAGGTGATGTCTTCGAAGGTGCGCATCAGGCGGGAACCGAGTTCGCGAACGCGGGTGCGCTCGGCGCGGTACGCCATATAGTTGCGAGCGGTGCGGACGTGCCCGTTTTCGATCAAGACCGATTCGACGCAGTCTTGAACGTCTTCGACTTCGGGAGCGACGTAACCGGCGTCGACGACGCGCGCCGCGACTTTGGCGGTCAACGCCTCGACGTATTCGTTCGGTTGCGGCTGTCCGGTCGCGACGAACGCCTTTTGAATGGCGGCGCCGATCTTTTCCGGGGCGAAGCGCGCGCGGCGGCCGTCTCGTTTGACGATATATTCGATCGTTTCGATCGCCGTTTCGGGAGGATTTTTCAGTTTAATCATCGTCTCGGAAATTATTGACATTGTTATCTAGAAACAAGTTTTTCAGGTTAATGCGTCGGATTTCTCGCTCCGTTGCGTAAAACAAAGCGAAACGACGGGAAAGAAGCGCGAAACCGCCGACCGAGGTCAGCGTCGGGCCGATTTTTTCGCGTCTTCGAAATCGAGGTACATCATACTGGCTTGAACGCCGCGATTATTTTGGTATTTGCCGCCGTCGTAGGGGACGTAGTCGCCCTCGATGGTGTGATAGTAAATCTGGCAAATCTCGACGCCGGCGTAGACGCGAATTGGTTGGACGCAGTGGAGTTCCAACGTCCAGAAGCCTTTAAATCCGACGTCGCCAAAACCGGCGGTGATGTGAATCGACAACCCGAGGCGACCGACCGACGAACGACCTTCCAACATCGGGACGAGCGTTTTCGTTTCGGTGTACTCGACCGTGCGGCCTAGGTAAACTTTGCCGGGCTCAAGGAGAAGTCCTTCGTCCGGAATCGTAATTTCACGGTACGCGTTCGGCGTTTTCATATCGAGCGTCGGCCCGTCGTAGACGAGCAGCTCGTTGTGAAGGCGCAGGTTGTAACTGTTCGGGTTCAAACGCGAACGGTCGAACGGTTCGACGACGATGTTTCCATTCGCAATTTCTTTTTCAATTTCGAGTCCGGAGAGAATCATCGGCGTTCCTTCGCGGTCGGGGGTAAACGAAAAACGGTAAACTTTTCCGATTTTGTCGACCGATTCGCGGCGTTTTCTTCAGCGTTTTCGACAAGTTTTAGCGATTATCCGTTCGCCGAGGCAAACAAGAACGACTTGTAAAAACGCGTAAAATAAGACGACGGTAACGGTTAGGAAACGTTTTTGCGTCGCGCAAAATAAAGGTTTCGCGTAATCGTTATATAGCAGGTCGGATTTTGGAGACGCTTTATTTAGCGTTTCTTCCGATCGACTAAGCAAATTCTATCAAATTTTATTCTCTTGTAAAGGCTTTTTTTTCCGCTTCCGTTGTGTTAAAATAGTGTTCGACGTCGCGCCGCGCGACGGTCGAAACGGCGCTTTATCGCGGTAATTACCGCGTTTACCGTCTAGCGTTTCGTTTCCCAAAAACGTCCGAGAAAAAATCAAATTTTTTTTGAGCCGGTAAAAAACGTCCCTTGCAAATTCCGTTCGTTTTGGCAAGCTACGGTAAAATTAACGGAACGAGACGAAAAATAGTTTTTTGGACGTTTGTTAGATTATTGCGCGCGAGTTTAGGCGCGCTTTAGGGATTAAGATTGGTTTTTGTCGCCGTATCAAACTGAATTTTGGTTTTGACGGCAAATAGAGCGAGGGTGAAAATGGTGAAATTGGGAAGGAAGCGACTTTGTTTCGCGTTTTGCAACGTCGCGAGCGTCGGGTTTGGCTTCGGATTGAGCGCGGCAAACGTTTCGCCGACGTTGGCGGAGCCTTGCCGCGTCGCGACGGAGGCCGATTTTAACGTCGGCGCGGGAACGCCTAGCGTCGGGACGGCGGTTTTGGGCGATTATGAATGCGAAAATAGTGGAAATAGCGAGACTTTAGCGTTAGCGTCGGAGGGCGCGCCGCTCGATTTGTCGCCCCTTCCGACCGGCGAGGAAAAACTCGCCGAGCCGATTCCGCACTTTCCAAACCGAACGGCGGCGTTTGTTTGGCGCAACTGGAACCTTGCGACGCTCGAAGCGATGGCGCGAACGCTTGAAACAACGCCGGAAAAAATTGCGCAAATTGCCGAACTTCTCGGGTTGCCTCCGTATTGTGCGCCGACCTGGGAGCCCGACCGCGTTTATATTACGCTAACTCGACGAAATTGGTCGATTTTGCCTTACGAGCAAATGTTGACGCTCCTCGATCTCGAGCCGACCGAGTACGCCGAAAAACTCCGCGAAGACGACTTCCTTTGGGTTAAATTGGGGCGTTTGAAGCCGGTTTGCGAAACTTTGCGGTTTGAAGAGCCGACCGAAGCCGACGTCGCGGCGATGCGTAAGATCGCCGCCGACGTTCGCGAAACCCTCGGAGACGAACTCGACGCGCCGGAAACGCCTCGGTTCGCGTTTCTCGACGAACTCGGAAGAGTCGACGGCGGAAAGGGGGAAAATGAGGAAGAAACGGCAAATAAAGAGGAGGCGGCTGAAAACGGCGAGTTTAACGTCGTCGCGACCGCGGGTAAAAACGAAGAAAGCGGCGCAAAAAACGATTCGCAATTTGAAATTTGTTATTTGCACTCCTATTTCGCGGTCTTCGGCGATCCGCTTTTGCAGGACGACGCGAAACTTTGTCCGGACGGCTTGCTTCAAAAATTGAGCGAACGGGGCGTGAACGGCGTTTGGCTGCACGCGCTTCTGCGAGATTTGGCGCCGCCGACCGACGAGTTTCCGGAATTGGGCGCGAAATCGGACGTTCGCCGCGCGACTTTGCGCAATTTAGTGAAACGGGCGAAGAAATACGGGATCGACGTTTATCTCTATATGAACGAACCGCGAGCGCTTCCGGCGCCGTTTTTTGAAGACCGCCCTCATATTCGCGGGGTCGCGCAGGAGAAATATTTCGCGATGTGCGCGTCGGCGCCGGAGACGCGGCGTTGGCTTGTCGACTCGTTGGCGGCGGTTTTCGCGGACGTTCCGGGACTCGGCGGGATTTTTACGATCAGCGGCTCCGAAAACTTGACGACGTGCGCGTCGCATATGCGGCAAGACGAGTGCCCGCGCTGCTCGAAGCGGGATTACGTCGACCTGATCGCCGACTTGAACGCCGCGATGGCCGAGGGCGTTTGGCGGTCGGCGCCGGACGCGAAAGTGATCGTTTGGGACTGGGGGTGGCGCGGACACGGGCTCGCGACCGATATTGTCGAGCGGTTGCCGAAGGGCGTTTGGCTGCAGTCGGTCAGCGAATGGGCGCTTCCGCTGAATCGGGGCGGCGTTCCGGTTTCGGTCGGCGAATATTCGATTTCGGCGGTCGGGCCGGGGCCGCGCGCGGTCGAGCATTGGGCGGCGGCGAAGAAGGCCGGGCTCAAAACGATCGCGAAGTGCCAATTCAACGCGACTTGGGAGATCGCGTCGATTCCGACGATTCCGGCGCTCGACTTGGTCGTTCGACACGCGGCGAACCTCTCGCGCTCCGGCGTCGACGGGGTAATGGCCGGTTGGTCGCTCGGCGGGTTTCCGTCGATTAATTTGGAGGCGCTTCAAGAGTTTAAGGACGAAACGACGACCGAAGCGGAGGCGCTCGACCGCTTGGCCGAGCGCGTTTTCGGAGCGGAAGGAGCCGCGACCGGGCGCGCCGGGTGGACGAAAGTTAGTCGCGCCTTCGAGGAATTTCCGTATTCCGGGGCGGTCGTGTACAACGCGCCGAATCAGATCGGCCCGGCGAATTTGCTCCGATTGGAGCCGACCGGGTTCCGTGCGACGATGGTCGGGATTCCTTACGACGACGTCGCGTCTTGGACGGCGCCGTATCCGCCGCTCGTTTTCGCCGAGCAGATGGAGAAGTGCGGGCGAGGGTTCCGGGAAGGCGCCGCGCTCTTAACGGAGGCGGCGAAGAGCGCTCCGGCGGAGCGTCGCGTCGAAGCGGAGCGGCAAGCGCGTTGCGCCGACGTCGCGGGCGTCGTTTATTTGAGTTGCGCCAACCAAGCGCGCTTCGTCTTGTTGCGCGACGAACGCATCGCCTTGCGGAAAGCCGAGGAAGAAAACGCGGGGAAGGCTGAAGATAGCGAAAAAGCGGCGCGATTGACGGCGGTCGAGGCGGAAATGGCGGCGATCGTTCGCGACGAAATCGAGTTGGCGAAAGCGTTGCGACGCGCCGCGTCGACGGATTCCTGCGTCGGTTTCGAGTCGACGAATCAATATTGGTTTGTTCCGAACGATTTGGTTGAGAAAATTATTTCTTGTCGCCAAATTCTCGGCGAGTTGGAAAAATAAAATGGAATCGCGGGCGTTGATTTTTATTTTTTGAAACGCGTCGCCAAAACGTCGAAACGCTCCGTCGCGGCGGAGCGTTTCGGAGAAAAAGAGAGGCCGGGAAGGGAACGTTCGATTCTCCGCCTGGCGGCAAGAAAAACGCAAACGGCAAAGCGAACCGTTCCAACGTTCGCTTCGACGTTTGCGTTTAAAATTAACGTCGAGGCGGCAAACCACTTATCGCGCCGCGTCGACGACGGGGATTACCCCTTTTTCTTTAACGATTGCGCCAAATGCCAATGATTCGGCAAGACCGCGCCCTTTTCGACGCAGATAACGCCGTCGCGAATCATCCCGAATTCGCGTTCTTTCGTGTTTTGAACCTCGTCAGGATTGATAATGAAGACGTTCGAACCGATTTGGCAGTTCTTGTCGACGATGGCGCCGTCGATGACCGTATGGTCGCCGATTCCCACCGGCGGACGACCGGCCGCGATTTCCGCCGCGTCTTCTTCGGGGCTCGTAACAAAGTCTTGCCCCATCACGATGGAGTTGCGGATAACGCAGCCTTTGCCGATTTTGCAACGAATGCCGAGAATCGAGTTTTCAATAACCGCGCCTTCGCCGATCAAGCAACCGTCGGCGATGTAACTGCAACGAACCGTCGCGTTGTCAAAACGGCTGGCCGGGAGGTAACGAAGTTGCGTGTACGTCGGCGCTTGCGGAGTCGAAATTTCGAAAACCGGCGGGTTTTGCGCCAACGCGAGGTTCGCTTCGTAGAAGGAACGAATTGTTCCGATGTCTTCCCAATAACCGTCGAAGAGGTGAACGCAAACGCGTTTCGTGCGAATCGACGCGGGGAAAACTTCTTTCCCAAAGTCTTTGTAGTCGGTCTTTTCAAGCGCTTCGACGAGCGTGTCGCGGTTGAAAAGGTAAACGCCCATATTGGCGAGGTAGTCGCGCCCTTGCGGGTCGAGACCGCGTTCGCGAATGAAGTCTTCGCCGGTGAAGACGTGCGAAAGTTCTTCGTCCGACTGCGGTTTTTCAAGGAAGCCGAGGACGCGGCCCTCTTCGTCGATGCGCATAATGCCGAGTTCGCCGGCTCGGTCTTTTTTGACCGGGACGGAGGCGATCGTAACGTCGGCGTTCGAACGTTCGTGCGTCTCGATCATCTTTTGGAAGTCCATCCGGTAGAGCTGGTCGCCGGAGAGGATCAGGACGTAATCGACGTCGCGCTGTTGGATAAAGTTGAAATTTTGGCGAACCGCGTCGGCCGTTCCTTGATACCAAGAATCGCTGTCGTTCGTTTGTTGCGCCGCCAACATTTCGACGAACCCGCCGCCGAAGGCGTCGAAACGGTAGGTTTGCAGGTGTTGGTGCAAGCTGACCGAGTTGAACTGGGTGATAACGTAAATCTTGTTAAGACCGCTGTTAATGCAGTTCGAGACCGGAATGTCGATCAGGCGATATTTACCGGCGACCGGAACGGCCGGTTTCGCGCGCATTTTGGTCAACGGGTACAGGCGCGTGCCGCGTCCGCCGCCGAGAATCAGAACGATAACGTTTTTCTTCATTGGTAACGAGTCCTCATT
>JAFSFF010000251.1 GCA_017435375.1 Thermoguttaceae bacterium | reverse complement strand
CGCTAATTTCGCTCGAAATCGTCGTCGGTTCCGCGTCGGCGCCCGTTTTCACCATCGGCGGTTCCGCGCCGGTCGGTTTCAGGGGCGCCGAACTAGGAAGCGTCAGCGTCTTCGCCTTGCCGGAGTAAACGCGAACCAACGACTCCGCAGCCTTCGCCGCCGCTTCGAAAATCGTTTCCTGAAGCCCCTCGACCATATAACGACCCGTCAGTTGGCGAATTAACGCCGCTTTCGTTGCGGGCGTCAACTCGGGCGTCAAGCGATTTTCGTCTCGAAGCCGCGCGACGCAAACGTCGACCGTCGGGCGAAACGGCTCCATTAGGTCGTCGACCAGCGCGAACGCGTCGTACTGGTTCCGGTGAAAAAGTCCGAACGCCGGACAAAGCCCGGTCGCGACGACCGCCCGCGCGACGACCGCTCGAAGGACGCCGTATCCGTAATTCAGCGCGGCGTTCGTCGGATCGCCGCCGTCGAGGTCGCGTCGGAAACCTCCGTTCGCAAAGAGTTTAGACCAATACCGTTTCGCGGCGACGCCCTCGCGATTGTCCGAATCGCCGGAAAGGGTCGCCGCCGCTAACTCGCGTAGACCGCCGTCGTCGCCGCGCAACGTCTCCAAAACGTCCGCCTGACCTTCGATTTTGCGTCGAACGATCTGCCGCCAAAGCCGCTTTTGCAGCGGTCGCGAAATTTCCGCTTGCCGCCGAGTTCGCCTCGCGCTCAAATGATGGCCGACCAACGGCAAAAGAAGGCCGCTCGGAAGCGATTTTTTGTCGCAAACAACGACCGACGCGCCGCTCGCCGCCAAGCCTTGAAGCGTCGCTAAAGAAAGCGATATTTGAGGATGCGATAACAAAACGACCGCGACGTCGTCTAACGGAACCGCGTCGATTTCTCGTCCGTCGAGCGAAACGAGCAACCGCCGGCAACGAACGCGGAGCTTGACCGCGCTTTGCGAAAAATCGAGAATCCGGCCTTGCATCTTCGTCGTTTCTCCTATTGAGTCGCGAATAAAAAAAACGTCGGTTTCCGGTTAAACGTCGTTTCAACGGCGCCAAGACTTGGCTCCGCTTCGAGTCCCGACGAAACCGACGAGAAAAGAGAAGGGAACGCTTGACGTCGTCGACGTTTAATAAAAGGTCGCGACGTCGGGCTCTTGCTCCGGAACGGTCGGGCGCGGGCCGACGTAGTTTTCCATTTTTTCGAACTGCCGCGTCGTAACGGTTAGCATTCGGACGAAACCGCGAGGCGGAAGCGCGTCGCGAACGTAGCGTTTGTGCCGCGACGCGACCTCGTCGTTTGGGCAAAACCGGGCGTAAACGGAGAATTGCAGCATCGCGAACCCGTCTTCGAGCAAGGCTTTGCGAAACTTGGCGTAATTTTTGCGATCCTCTTTCGTCCGCGTCGGCAAATCGAAAAAGACGACGAGTTCCATCGCGACGTATCCCGAGTTGATAAAGCGTTTGCGCGGCAAAACGTTCTCCTTTTTTAGCGTCCCGCCCGAACGGAGCGCCGTCGAAAATCGCTCGACGACGCTCCGCGCAAGCGTTCGCTAAACGTTATTCGTTCGCCCAAAAGACGTTCCCAAGCGCGTCGACGCGGAGCTTGCGTAAGCCCGAAGAGAGAAACACCGTGTCTTTCTTGGTTAAGCCCGTTGTAGAATCCACTTTTTTTCGCCCGTCCTTATGTTCGCGAAACTCAATTTGCTTCGACTGCCGAATCCCGCCGCGCAAGATGTAAATCTTTTCGCCGCTTTGGCGAATCGCGTCGTTTAACGGGCCGCCGTCGGGAGCGAGCGCGGCGATTTTTTCGCCGTTGAAAACGATCGCCTCGTTCAGCGCCAAAGTAAAAAGGAAAGCGGTTCCGGGGCCGAAATCGCGGCGTACGACCGGCTCTTTTTGCCGCTTGCGCTCGTAAGCGTCGAATCGCGAAACGACGTCGACTTTCCATTCCTTGACGACTTCGTTTTCGTCGAGAACGGCGTAAACTTCCATATGACTGTTGTTCGCCGTTTCGACGTAACGCAGGCGGCGCAAGAGTTTTCGGTCTTCCTCTTTCTTTTCGTCCAACGCTCGACCAACTTGTTTTTCAAGTTTGAAGCGTCCGACGGCGACCGTCGTGTTCGTCTTCCAATATCGAGCTTTTTTGATCGGAATCAACCGCCCGTCGCGAGCCTCCATAAAGGGCGGATTCGACGCGAACTTCTTCGCGTCGCCGCCGTTTTCCTCCCATTTTTCGCGAACGAGTCGCCGAATCTCCGGATCGACGATCGCGTCGATCTTCGCCGCCGAGGCAAACTCCGTCAACGGCTTGCGATGTTTACGCCGGCCTTCCTTCTCCTCCGCGCCGTAATTCGTTTCGTCGTGCAACGCGCCGCTAAGTTTGCGGTCGACGCGATGCGAAACGACGATTCGGTCGACCGCCCGAGCGACGACGTCCAAGAACGCTTCGCCGTTCGCGGTCGACGGCGGCGCGATTTCCGAGTTCGAAAAATTCCGCTTCAACCCGAGTTCGCTCGCCGCTTGCGCCGCTTTGCTCAACGTTTGCACCTCTTTAGGCCCGACCAACGCGACGACCAGCGCGTCGACGGCGTGATGGCGCAAATCGTCCCGATTCTTTTTCGGGAACTTCCATTTCTTGCGGAGCCAAGCGGTCGCGTCGCCGGTCGAAACTTGGATTCGGCGCGTTCCTTTTTCGTCGGTCGCCGACGGTTCGACGCCGTCGACCGCTCCGTACAACGCGCCGAGATACTTCGTCGCCAACCGCGAAATATACCGCGTGTCGTTCAACATTCGCTTCGAGGGATCGTCGTCGATTTTCTCTTGCAGGAACCGCTTCAGCTTCTCTTGACGCATATCGCCCTTGAACCGGCGAACGCGGTCGAGGATTTCCCGCCATTGCGGTTTAGCGGAGTAACATTCGAACGGCGTTTGGTTGCGTTTTCGTTCGCGGTTTTCCTCCGCCCAGCAAAGCGTTTTGTTCGCGAACGAATCGTCGAGCGAACAGCTCAACGGGATAATGTGTTCGACGTCGATCGGCGATTCGTCGCTCAAAAGTTGACGCTCGCTAATCGACTTGCCGGTATACGGGCAAACGCCGCCGCACTCTTCCCAAAGTCGCCATTTTAAAATTTCGAACGGGCGCGCCTCTCGTCCGCAAATCGCCTTGATCGTTTTCTGAATGCGCTCGCGCTCTTTTTGGCGCTTATTGTTTTCGAAAAAGATCTTTTCTCGCTCTTTGCGCCCGCGCTTCAAGTCGCGAGCCAACTCGACGCGAATCAACGCCGGTTTTCCCCAACGACGAATCAGCGCGTTGACGACTTTCCGCAACTCGGTCAACGCTCGCAAAACGACCGGATTGCGCGGGTCGCCGAGCGCGTCGAAGACCGGCGGCAGGAAGTCGAAAACGGTTTGGTTGCGCTCGTTCGGATACAATTCTTGCCGAACGGTTTGCAGCGGCAGGCGTTTTTCCTTCATCGCCGCTTCCTTCATCGCCGCGGTCAACTTTTCCGCCGCGCGCCGCGAAACGTTCGCTCGGGTCGTTTCGAGCGAAACTTCCGACAGCTTTTTCGCCGTCGCTTCGTCGAAGTCCGGAAACATTTTGCGGAGTCGACGCGCCAACGCCTCCGCGTTTTCGAAAAGGAGGATTTCCCGAGCGATTTTGTCGATTTCCGCGTCGTTTTTCGCGACGTTTTGTTCTTTCAAGACCGCGACGATCTTCGCTCGCGTTCGATTTCCGAACAACTTGCTTTCCCCGTCTCCGTCGACTTCGAAATTGAACCGCCAAAGCGTCGCCTTTTTGTCGTCTTTATCGGGGACGCCCTTAATTCCGAGCGTTTTGCGCAGTTTGTTGAACGTCGCCGACTCGTTTTCGCCGAGGAACGCCGCGACCTTGTCTTGTTCTTCCAGCGTCAATGGTCGCGCCGTTTCGGGCGCTTCCGGCGAATCGTAAAGACGCAAATCGAGAACGCGTTGCCAAATTCGATATTCCTGAAACGCCGGATCGCCTTTTTCGACGCGCCGCGCCGTCTTTTCAAACTCGCAACGCCCGATCAAGCCCTTTTGCGACTTCAGCGGCCGCTGACGGAAAATCGCGCTCCAAACGGCGGCGCGCAGTTCGGCGGTCAGCGTTTCCGGATGGAACCGCGCTTGCGACGCCCAAATCGCGTCGAACTCCGCTTGAATCTGTTTGCGTCCGAGATACCGCCCCCGAATGCGCTCGCCGTCTTTCATCGGGTCGAGTTTCGCGAAATACTCGCCGACCGTGCGCGCTCCGACCGCCGCTGTTTCCGCGTCAAGTTCCGAAATCGCGTTCTTAACGACGCCTTCTTCCTTCTTGTTTTCTTGTTCGCTTTTCGCGCCGGTAATTTTCTTGTTGCTCAAAAAGCCGCGACGAACGGCCAAGTGTAAAATCGACCGCCCGACGGCGCAAAGCGTCAGTTTCTCGTCGAGCGCCCGCGCCCGAAGCGCGTAAAGAAACGTTTGCTTCTCGACTCGCGCCGCGTTGGGGCAATAGGCGGCGAAAAGCTCTTGGTCGAGCCGATTGAGGAAATCCTGCCGCGCTTTTGGCGTCGACGTTTCCCCCTCCGGCAAGAGTCCGGCTTTTTTTAAGACGTTGAAAAGTTTAACGATGCGACGTCGCGTTCGCTTGACGCCTTTACGGGTTTGGCGTTTCGTTCGCCGCTTTAGGTTGCGCGATTCGTCCTTGCCTTTTTCGAGGTCGCCGTCCGTTCCGGCTTCGAAAACGCGAACGCCCATTCGAAGCGTTTGGTTTGAAAGTTGGTCGCCGAACATCGCCGCCCAACCGATCGACCCGACGCCCAAATCGAGCCCCAACGTATAACCGCCCGACGCGCCGACGCTCGCAATTTTCGCTTTATCTTTCATTTTCTGTCTTTCGTTATTTTGAGTTTAAAGTTTAAACCAACCAAGCGCGAAAAATTTCCCAAAAACGCCTTGACGCGCGTCCGAACCGCGCTATAATCGCGAACATATACCAGAACTAAAATTCCTTGTTTGTCTTAGTAAAACCAAGGTTTTTTGAGTTGTCGAGGCTCCGTTTTAACGTCCTCTAGCGTCGCCCCCGAGCGGCGCTTTTTTTATTTTAGCGTCCGACGCGTCTAAACCGGCGCTTTTGCGTTTTGGTTTTCTTCCTCGACGCCGGCGAGCCAAACTGTTTTCTTGGGATTGCTCGACGGCGAACTATGGCAAAAACGGACGCGGCGAAAGTACGCGACCCTTTAATTATAAGATACGCGAAGATTTTACGGCGTCAAGTTTTGGGGGGCCGACCTAGGACGTCGGACGTCCAAGCGGAAACAAATTTTTAGAAATTTTATCTTTTGCCGAAAAATTAAAATTTTGACGCGAACAAATTTGCGGGTTTTCTCAATTTAGCGGAGCGCCGTAAATCGAACGCGTCGGTTGGTCGTCGGGCGTTTCGTCGTCGGCGGCGATTTCGGGTTCGAGAACGTCGGCGGGGCGCGGGAGCGCGTCGAAACGGGCGTCGGTTTCCAACTCTAAAGCGGTTTCTTCGTCGGCGTTTCGGTTGAGGGCGTTTTCGGCGTCGGGGGCGTCGGTTGCCGATTCTAAAGCGTTTTCGGCGTTTTCGGCGGCGAGCGCGTTGGTTGCGTCGGCGTTTTCTTGAGACGCGGCGTCGAGTTCGGCGACGTCGGCGAAAACGTCGGGGCGCTCTTGGCGCGCTTCGGCTAGGTGGCGCAGGAGAATTTCTTTCGTTTCCCAAATCGCCGCCGGGTGCGCGTGCGCGGTCGTGTGCGCCGCCGGGATTTCGCGCTGGGTTTCAACGTCGTCCCGATTCGAACTCCAAAACTCGACGACGCCGTCGCTCTTTTTCGGCGCGAACCAACGCTTCTCCAACGACGGCAAAACGCCGACGACGTTGTTCAGCGCGACCGTCTTCGGAATCGGGCACTCGTCCAACGCCGCGAAAATCGGCGACTTCGGCGATAACGAGTCGACGCTCGTCGCCGTTTCTAAAAGCGTCGGGTCGTCGATTTGCGACGCGTCCGTTTCGAGAAGCGCCGCCAACGAGCCCGCCGCCGACGCGACCGTCTTCGGAATCGAAATCGCCCGGTCGGCCAACCATTGCGTGAAACCGTTCGCGTAATCGCTCCCGCGGAACGGCGTCGCGATCGTGATAACGCGGCGAACCGACGGGTTCGGCTCGAAGAAAAACCAAGCGCGGAAGTTCGCCTTCGTCTCGGCGTCGAAGTCGAGGTCGTCGAGCGGAACCGACGAAACGCGCCGCCAAATTCGGTCGCCGCTCTCCGCGACTTGCATTCGCGAGATTAAGCCGCCCATACTGTGCCCGACTAAAACCGTTTGGTCGAGCGCCGGAGCGTCGCCGTCGGGATCGAGCGTTTCCCGAAGGTCGCGCAAGTCCGAGCGGAGCTGCGCCGCCGAAATCCAAAACGGCTGGCCGGTCGGGTAGAAATAGAACCAAAATTGGTAATTGTCGCAAATTTCCGGAACGTTCCGCAACGAATTGTACATTTCGAGCCAAGTGATCG
>JAFSFF010000030.1 GCA_017435375.1 Thermoguttaceae bacterium | reverse complement strand
TTCGACGGGCGTTTCGACCGACGGCGCGGTTTCGGCGTCGACGGTCGCTCGCGGCGCTTCCGGTTCGTTCGGCGGCGCGGCTTGGCGGGCGTTCGTCGCCAAGAAGAGGTAATACATTCCGGCGAAGAGCGCGATTCCGATCAGCGTTCGTTTGACGACGCGGGTCGTTTCGCGTTGAACTCGGCGGCGGGCGGCGCGATATTCCTCCGGCGTCGGACGGCGCGTCGCGTTGTTGTTATCGGCTTGTTTCGGCATTTTCTCGCGATTTTTCTCGTCGAGTTTTCGACCGGGCGCGACGGGGCGCTTCGCGGCTTGCGACTCGTTTCCTTTAATGATAACGTTTTCTGAAAAATTTTCAACGGGCGCGGCGAAATTGTCGCGAAATTGCTTGAAAATCGCGCTCCGTTCCGTTATACTTTAGTTTGCGCGTCGACGCAAGGGCGTTGGAACGCGTTTTTACTTTTTCTATTTTACCTAAATTAAATTCCGCCAACGAAAGGGGGCCGCCGTGTCCGACCGTCAAGATTCGATGAACCGCCGTTCTTTTGTTCGCCGAAGCGCCGCGACGTCGCTCGCTTTCGGCTTGGCCGCGCTGCAGACGCCGACGTCGAAAGCCGAAATTCTCGGCGCCAACGATAAAATCCGACTCGCGTTCCTCGGCGTCGCCAACCGCGGTTCGCAACTGTTGCAAGCGTTCAAAAAGTCGAGCGATATGAAGATCGCGGCCCTTTGCGACGTCGACTCGAAGACGCTGGCCAACGCGGCGGAGAAGTTCGGCGACGGTTCGCAAACGCTCGAAACCGACTTCCGCAAGATTTACGAACGCTCCGACGTCGACGCGGTCGTCTTGGCGACGCCCGATCATTGGCACGCGTATCAAACGGTCGAGGCGTGCAAGGCCGGTTTCGACGTATACTGCGAAAAACCGCTCGCGACGTCGGTCGTCGAAGGGCGAACGATGGTCGAAGCGGCGCGAAAATACAAGCGCGTCGTTCAGGTCGGGATTCACCGGCGTTCGTCGCCGCTTTATCGCAAGGTCGCGGAAATCGGGCTCGAAAACAAAATCGGGCGGGCGACGGTCGCGCGGACTTGCCATTGTTCGAATATGTACCCGAACGGAATGGGGAAGGCGAAACCGACCGCGCCGCCGGAAAACCTCGATTGGGAACTTTGGATTGGGCCCCGCGCCGAACGGGCGTATCAGGAAAACATTACGCCGTATAAATTCCGTTGGTGGGACGAATATTGCTCGCAAGTCGCGAACCAGGGCGTTCACTTTTTCGATATGATTCGCTGGTTCTTGAACGAAAAAGCGCCGGCGTCGATTTGCGCGATGGGCGGGAAGTTCGTCGTCGACGACGACCGAACCATTCCGGACACGATGGCGGTTTGCTTCGAGTTCGCGTCGGGCCGCTTGGCGACCTTCAACCACTTCGAAGGGAACGGGAACCCGATTATGGCGACCGACGAAAATTTCCGCGCGCTCGGATACGTCGAGTTCCGCGGAACGCAAGGCACCGGCTATATTTACGACAATCGCCTCCTGATCAAACCGGAGAAACCGGGGCAGTTCCAAACGAAGGAGCCGCGCGCGGCGGAGGAAACGATCGCGATCGAAGGCGCCGCGCAAATGAATCTCGACGCGACGGCGCTGCACGCGCAAAACTTCCTCGACTGCATGCGGTCGCGCAAAACGCCGAACACCGACGTCGAAGAGGCGCACCTCAGCACGACGATGAGCCATTTGGCGAATATTTCGCTCAAAACGCGACTGCGGCTCGAGTGGGACGCCGAAAACGAACGGATTACCAACGACGAAGCGGCGAACGAACTCCTCGGCGTTCCGTACCGCGAACCTTGGAAGTTGACGCTCTAAACGCGTTTTTCGTCCAATTTTTTCGACGTCGACGCAAAATAGCGAAAGACGGAGCGCGATTTTATCGATAATATAAGAAAAATCGATAAATCGGAGGCGACGCGGAACGTTCGGCGCCGTCTCCGGGAGATTGCGCAAAAGAAGGAAAACGGGCGATATGAACGCGTTGTATCGAAAAATCGTCGACGGCGAGGAAAAGATTTCGCTGATCGGGCTCGGATACGTCGGAACGCCGATCGCGGTCGCGTTCGCGAAAAAAGCCAAGGTCGTCGGATTCGATATTAACGCCGAAAAAATCGCGCTTTATCGTTCCGGTATCGACCCGACGAACGAAGTCGGCGCCGACGCGCTCCGAGCGACGACCGTCGAGTTTACCGCCGACGAAACGAAGCTCCGCGAGGCGAAATTTCACGTCGTCGCCGTTCCGACGCCGGTGCGCGCCGATCATACGCCCGATTTGTCGCCGGTCGAGGGAGCGAGCCGGATTTTAGGACGCAATCTAACGCCCGGCAGCGTCGTCGTTTACGAGTCGACCGTTTATCCCGGCGTTACCGAGGACGTTTGCGTTCCGATTTTGGAGCGGGAATCCGGTTTGCGTTGCGGCGTCGATTTTAAAGTCGGATATTCTCCGGAGCGCATCAATCCGGGCGACAAGGAGCGGCGGCTCGAAAATATCGTCAAAATCGTTTCCGGGATGGACGCGGAGACGCTCGACGTCGTCGCGAAGGTTTACGAACTCGTCGTCGAGGCGGGCGTTTATCGGGCGGCGTCGATTAAAGTCGCGGAGGCGGCGAAGGTGATCGAGAACTGTCAGCGCGACGTCAACATCGCCTTTATGAACGAGTTGTCGATTATTTTTAACAAACTCGGCGTCGATACGAAGTTGGTGCTGGAAGCCGCCGGGACGAAGTGGAATTTTTTGAAGTTTACTCCCGGGCTCGTCGGCGGACATTGTATCGGCGTCGATCCTTATTATCTCGCGTATAAAGCGGAGCAGGTCGGGTACCGCAGTCAAATTATTTTGGCGGGACGGCGCGTCAACGACGATATGGGGCGTTACGTCGCGGAAAATCTCGTCAAAAATTTGATTAAGGCCGACAAAACGGTTAAGGGCGCCCGCGTCGCGATTCTTGGGTTTACGTTCAAAGAAAATTGCCCGGATACTCGCAACACGAAGGTTTTCGATATTGTTAAAGAGTTGCGCGAGTACGGCGTCGAGCCGGTCGTCGCCGACCCGACCGCCGACGCGAACGAGGCGCGGAAGCTGTACGGCGTCGAGTTTGTCGACTTGGCCGACGTTCGGAAAATGGACGCGGTCGTTTTGGCCGTCGCGCATCGCGAGTTCGCGGCGTTGACCGAAGCGGAGATCGCGGGCTTTTTCGGCGGCGGCGTCAAAACGCTCCTCGACCTGAAAGGTCTCCTCGACCGCGACGAATACGAGCGCGCCGGGTACCTTTACTGGCGGCTGTAAACGCGGTGAAAACGGCAATTTCTTAAGCTTGGGCAAGAAATAACGAAAACGACGGCGCGTCCGAACGGGCGGCCGTCGTTTTTTCGTTGGAACCGCCGACTTGAACGCGAGAATTGCGTTAAAACGGGCGTTTTGCGCGGATTGCGCAAGCGTCGGCGTCGGCGCTTTGGGCGGTTTGCGCGATTTAGGGGAACGGCGTTACTTCAAACGCGGCAAACCGTCGGCGTCGAACTCGACCGGACGATAGTAAACCGCGCGGTTCCAACCGGGCGAACGGTCGAGCTTCGCGTGATAAAAGTAAAGCGTTTGCCCGTTCGCGTCGCGGACGAACGAACCGTGTCCGACGCCGAAAAGGTTCTCGTCGCTCTGCAGGAACGGCTTGTCGAGCTTGCGCCAAGACGCCGGATCGAGCGGGTCGTCGCCGACGAACTCGAGGAGCGCGACTTTATACGTCGGGAGCCAACTCGCGCCGCAGGAATACGAGACGAACGTCCGACCGTTCGGCGCGACGACGAGTTCCGGGCCCTCGTTGAGACCGCGCGTTCCGAGCCGCTCCTCGACCCGTTCCCAAAGGAAGTCGGCGTTGTCGCAAAGTTTGACGCGCGGCCCGGCGGTTTCCGTCGGCGACTTCATCGGCGCGGCGTAAAGGTACTGAATATCGCGGTCGTCTTCCCAACCGGACCAAATCAGGTAACGCTTGCCTTTATGTTCGAAAAGCGTCGAGTCGATCGCCCAACGGTTGTTCGTTTTCCCTTCGAAGTCGTCGCCGGTGTAAAGCGGGCCTTCGAGCCGGTATTCCGAGAACGGGTCGTCGTTTTCCGAGACGAGAACGTAAGTAAGGTGATTTTCGTTTTTACCGTCGTCCGCCGCGAAGTAAATATAAAAGCGACCGTCGATAAAGTGAATTTCCGGCGCCCAAAGTTCGCGGGAGTACGGGCCCGACTCCGGCGCGGTCCAAACGGGGCGCGGACGGCCCGGCTTGTCCGGCGTGTCGCCGATCGAAAGGACGATTTGGCGTTTCGCGTTGTTCGATTCGCTCCAAATGTACTTGCCGCGGAACTCGAGAATCCAAGGGTCGGCGCCTTTGCGGACGTAAATCGGTTTTGTCGAAGCGTCGGACGCGGCGTTTTTAGACGCTTCTTTATTCGCGGCGTCTTGAGCGAAAAGGCGCGGCCCGACGGCGAACGCTCCGGCGAGCGCGACGCTTAACCGCTTCGTAAAAAGACGGCGAGAGGGCGAAAACTCGGAATCGAGAGAAAAACGTCGCATTGGAGCGCTCCTAAAATTAGCGATTGTTGGGAAAACGAGGGAAACGGGAGGTTGGGCGAACGGTCAAACGCCGTTTTCCTCTTCGAGAAGGAATCCTTTTTGCAGGAGTTCGGCGAGGAACGCGTCGACGTCCCGTTCGAGCGTCGCGTCGTCGGGGCAAGTTTCGAACGTCGCTTTCAACGCGGCGACGAGCCCGGCTCTATCCGCCCCGGCTTCGAGCGCCTTCCAAAGAGCGATTCCGGCGCCGTTGAGCGCGCAAGTTTGAGGAACGTAAAGAACGGCGACGTCGGGTTCGTCTTGGCGAAAAACAACGTTGGGATTCAATTTCATCGGGCGATCCTTAAAAAAGCGGGAAAGCGAACGGCGCGAACGGAAACGTCGAAAAACGAAACGATAATATCGGCGGCGCCTTCGCTTTAAGCGCGATTGTATCTTTTTTTGTAAAATTTTCAAGGGCGGCGCCGCTTTTCCCGCGAAACGGCGCGACCGGTCGAAGTTTTTTTAACGTCGAGTATAACGATAATTGTAAAACGTCGCGACTATCTTGATTCGTCGCGAATTTTCGCCCAGTCGAGCCCGAGTTTGCGCATTCGAGCGCGGAGCGTGTGCGGATTGATCGCCAACAACGCGGCGGCGCCGGACGGGCCCTCGACGATTCCGCCGGTCAAACGGAGCGCGGCGACGACGTGCGCTTTCGCGGCCTCGTCGAACGTCGGAAAATTTTCCTTCGTCGACGGCGTTTCGTCGTCTTCGTCGCGGCGATTCGTCGTTAAAATTTGCGTCTTTTGCTTAGTTTGTCGGCTTGCGTCGGTTTCAAGGTTCGCAGGGGACGTTCCGGCGGCGAGCGTTCGCGGGAAGTCGCCTTGAATCGTCGCGATTTCGCAATAACGGCGCTAGTCTGCAAGGTTGCGTCGGAAATTGATTCTTGCGGCGATTTCGAGGTCGCGCTCGGTCGGAACGAGGGGCAAAACGCCGAGGCGGTTCGCCGCGTCGCGCAAAAACGGCGGAAGGAGCGTCGGCAATTCGGCGCGTCGAACGGAGAGCGACGGCAAGAAAATTGGAAAAGCCGTTAAAATCGCTTCAAATTCCGGGACGAACGCGCCGTCGCGGGCCGCGTCGACGAAAGAACGCGACGAGCCTAAAATCGAGCGAAACGGCGCCGAGTTTTCCGCGAGGAGCGTCGCCAACCGACGCTGAACGCGAGTCGGGAGCGCGTCGACTTCGGCCCAATAAAGGACGCCGTCGCCGACCGCCTCCGCCCAAGCGTCGTTTAGCGCGACGGGCGCGGCGTTAGCGTCGTTTGCCGAAGTTGCGTAAAGCGCCGAGTTTAACGCGTCTTCCGAACGAACGGTCAAGAGCGAAGTCGCTTGGCGCGGCGAAAGACGGTCGCAGCGAATTTTGACGAACGGCGCTCGCGAGCGTTCCGACGTCGCGGCGATCAGGCGCGCGAGCGTTTCCTTGCCGACGCCGGGCTCGCCGGAGATAAAAACGGGAACTTCCGACGCGGCGGCGATTTCCGCTCGTTCGAGAGCCGCCGTCGGGAAAACGTCGGCGAGAAAAAAAGGACGGTTCGCGGAAAAATACGCGTCGGACGCGGAAAAAACGGGCATTTTAAACCGAATTTAGGGAGAAAATAAAACGCGAGGCGGACAAAACGGCGCGCGACGTCGGCGACCGTCGACGTTTATTTTAACGTTTTTGCCCGCGTTTGCCAACGGGAATTTTTCGCGACGCGACGCGACGAACGGCGCGATTGACGAGAAGGAGACGAACGATTCGCGACGACGGCGGAAATAAGGACGCGAAAAACGATAAAGTAGCGATTATTTTGCCTTGTCGCCCTACTTTTTCTAGTTTAACGCGACTTGAAGCGGATTTTCCCTTGTCAAACTGGGGTGTTTGCGGTATACTGAAGAAAGTTTAGCGATTGCGCGGGCGGCGGTAAAATCGGCGTCCGCGCGCTGTTTTCCCCCTTTTTACTTCGAACGGTCTTCCAATGCCCCGAACAAAAAAAGACGAGGATTTGTTCAACCAGTCGTCGATGTCCTTTTTGGAACATTTGGACGAACTGCGCGTTTGTATGATCGGCGCGATCCTTTGCGTCGTCGGCGGTCTCTTAATTTCGGTGATTCCGCTCGGTTTCGCGCCGTCGATGGCGACGATGGCGGTCGATTACGTGCAGCGCCCGTTGAAAAAATCGCTCGAAAATTATCATATTTTGCAATCGCAAAAGCAACTGGAAAAGAAACGGCAAGAGCTTTTGGAGTTGGGTTATTCCGAAGAGGTCGCGGCGCTGCCGAGCAAACTCCGAATGACGGCGAAGACGTTTTATATCTTCCCGCAAGATTTGGAAACGCTGCGCGGCTCCGGCGTTCCGGCGACGACGACTTTTTCGCGTCCGGAATACGAAACGAAACGTCTCGCGAAATTGGCGGAAGTCGACAACTTCGCGCGCTTTAAAAATACGGCGCCGACGCAAACGTCGTTGAGCGGCGTCGACCCGAACGAGCCGATTTCCGTCATCCTTTGGGAAAAAATCGCCGACGACCCGCGAACGAAAGCGCGTTCGCTGTCGGTGCAAGAGTCGTTTTTGATCTTCCTGAAGACGGCGCTTTTCCTCGGCGTCGTGTTGGGGAGCCCCGGCGTCTTTTACTATTTTTGGCGTTTCGTCGGCGCCGGGCTTTATCCGAGCGAAAAGAAATATGTGTATCGTTTTCTTCCGCTTAGCGTCGTCCTCTTTTTAGCGGGGTTTTCGTTGGCGTTTTTCGTCGTGTTCGAGTTCGTGCTGTCGTTCCTCTTCCGCTTTAACGCCGGGATGAACATCGAGCCGGACGCGCGAATTAGCGAATGGTTGAACTTCGCGCTCCTGATTCCGGTCGCTTTTGGCGCGGCTTTCCAACTTCCGTTGGCGATGTTCGTTCTCGAACGACTGCAAATTTTTACGGTGCAAGTTTATATGGAAAAATGGCGCGTCGCGATCTTTAGCGTCGCTTGCTTCGCGATGTTGATCACGCCTCCGGATCCGTGGAGCATGCTCTTTATGTTGGCGTGTTTGATCGTGCTTTACTTCGGCGGGATCGGACTCTGCAAACTCTTCCCGGCGCCGAAGAGCGAGTTCGACGATTACGAGGAAAACTCGTTATAACGGAAAGGGCGCGAGCGGACGACCGTTCGAAGAAAAAAAAACGCCGTTTCGAGCGAAAACTCGAAACGGCGTTTTTGTCATTAATACTATAGACGCGTTTTCAACGAAGCGACGACGGAAAAACGACGACTAATGGCGATGACCGCAACAACCGCCGGCGCAGCAGGAGCGCGGCGCGCCGCAGTCTCCGCCGCAAGGCGTCGACGGAGCGTCGGAGCGGGGCGAAGCGGGCGCGCTCATCAGGCGAGAAATTTCTTCGGTTCCGCATTCCGGGCAGGTCGGTTTCGTCGACGAGAAAACGAGCGCTTCGAAAACCGCGTCGCAACGTTGGCATTGGTATTCGTAAATCGGCATTGGACGGTTCCTTAAAGGCGCGAACGAACGCGTTCGACGTCCGCCCGCGAACGTTGGGGGAAAATCGGGGCGACAAAAAACGTCGGCTCGAAAGTTCCGTCGCGGGAAGTTCGAGCCGACGCTTCGTCAAAGTCGGGGTTTGACGCGAACGAAGCGCGCCGGGCGTTCGTTCAAGCGGTCAAACTACTTGCGGTACGACGACGGTTGACGGAAGAGCGGCGAGAACGGGCCTTTTTGCGAACCGTCGTTGAAGTCGAGCCACCAGTAACCGTCGTGCCATTCCATCGTAACTTTACGCCAACCCATCGGGACTTCCGGATACGGATAGAACGGGCCGATGTACGGGAACGCGTTCGCGGCGTATTGTTTCGGATACGCGACTTGCGAATAGTTCGGGTAGTCGGCGTAGCTCGGCCAAGCGTAGTTCGGGAGGTTCGGTTGACCGTTTTGCGCGGCGACCGTGGCGGCGCCTTGCGGAGCGAAGAAGTCGCTCGGCGAACGAACCGCGCCCGGAGCGCCGACGACCGTCGCTTCGGCCGGAACGCCGATCGGAGCGCCCGCGTATTCGTATTCAACCGGAGCGGCCGGAGCGGCGGCCGGAGCGACCGGGGACGCCGGAAGGGCCGGAGCCGGAGCGGCGGCCGGAGCCGGGGTCAAGGCTTGAACGGAGCGAATGCCGGTCGCCGGTTCGGCGTATTGGATCGCCGGAGCGGCTTCGACGTAAGCGGCGCCCGCCGAAACGGTCATCGTTTCGGAGACGGAACGGACTTTCGGAATGCGACGAACGAAGTTCGCGATTTCCGCTTTGTCGGCTTCCGAAGCGACTTCGCCGCGAAGGCGAACTTTGCCTTCTTGATAGGCGACTTCGATGTTATATTGCGGGTATTGTTGCGTCAAACGTTGCGCGATTTTGTTGGCTTCTTCTTGGTTGCCGGCTTGAGCGCTCGAAACGCCGAGAGCGATAACAAAGCCGAAAAACACCGGTACGAACAAACGTCGCATGCCTTTTCCTCCTGCCAAGATCTTGTGTCGATCGTTTGGAACGCTTGTTCTCCAACCGACGTTCGTCGTTCGTTGCGACCGGGGCGAGCGTCGAGGCGTTCGTCGCGCGTCCTGCGGCGAACGAACGACTTGAAACGACGCGACGGCTCGATCGCCGTCCGACCGAACAATAACGTTTGCGTGATCTCGGATTTTCGTATGGTTGCGGTTAATGAAACTTTTTTTGTCGCCGACGTTCGACGTTTTTATCTTGCGAACGCTCTTGAAAAGCGAGCGACTCGAACGGAGTTAACGCGCGAAAAAAACGTTGAAAATCGTCGGTATCTCGTCGTTGCGCGACGCGTCGGCAAACCGACGTTTCGCGTTTTTTCTTCGACCGAAATTCGGCGAAGGAACGGAAAACGCCGCCGACTCGACCGTCGACGCGACGACGACTCGGCTTCCGCTCGTCGAGCGGGGAATCGTCGCGCCGTCGTGAAGCAAAGTCCCGACGTCGGCGCTGAAAGGTTTATCGTAAATTTGCGAAAAAGGGTTCAGTTATTTTTGCAAAAATGCAAAAATTTTGCCTTTACGCTCGTTTTACGGACGACCGAACCGCGTTTCCGAACGACGCGGCTCCTTTTTCTTTACTTTTTTCGGCATTTGTCGCCGACGAGCGCTCCTTTTTTGGTCGCGTTTGAGCGTTTTTAAGAAAATTTTTTAGCGCGATCTCGTTTTTTCCGTTGCGACGCCGATTTTAGACGCCGTCGTTGCAAATTGAAAAAACGGAAAAAACGGCCTAAGACGTTGGAAACGACGAAAAACGACGAAAATTCGAGAAATAAAACGAGCGCGCCGAAATCGACCGCGATAAAAAAACGCCGCTTCCGAAGAAACGGCGTTTAAGAACGAGAAAACGTCGAAAACCGCGCGATTAACGGCGGCGGTTGACGCGACGGCTCATATTAAAGCGAACGACGTGCGAAATCGCGTCGCTCCAACTCGGCAAAACGCGTTCCGGCGCGTCGACGCGGCGTTCGTCGTTCGTTTCGGCGGCGTCGGGTTCGACCGTTTCAAAGTCGACTTCGCGTTCGCGACGCGGGCGGCGTTCGCGACGACGGCGTTCGCGGGGCGCGCGTTCCGGTTCGAATGTTTCCGGTTCGACTTCCGATTCGGCGACGACTTCGGGGGCGCTTTCGACCGGTTCGGCGTCGAACGTCGACGTTTCGAGATCGTCCTCAAAGGCGCGACGACCGTTGCGACGGCGGCGACGTTTGCGCTTCGAGCGCGCTTCGTCGTCTTCGTCGGCGTCGAACGCGCCGTCGCAAACCGTCGGACGTTCGACCGTTTCAACCGGACGCGCTTTTTCGACTCGTTCGGGCTTCTCGTCTTGAGCGACTTTTTCCGCTTTTTTCGACTCGCGACGCGGCGCGAAACCGACGCCTTCGTCTTCCGAGTCGGTCGCGAAGAACGCTTCGAGGTCGTTCAAATCGACGTCGGGTTTCACGTCGTCGGACGCGTCGAGGGCGGGCGTTTCTTCGCGAGGCGCGCGATCGTCGCGGCGACGACGACGGCGTTCGCGGCGACGCGGGGCGGCGTCTTCGGCGACCGGTTCAGGTTCCGTTTCCGCTTCGTCGGTTTCTTCGGCGACGGCTTCCGGTTCCGGCGCGACGACGGGTTCTTCGACGATCGTTTCCGCCTCGTCGGCGCGCGAACGACCCCAAGAAATTTCCAGCTCTTCGACGTTGGAATCGGCGAAGAAGTCGGCGAAAAAGTCGCCCGAGTCGGCGGTTTCGACGACCTCGACTTCGACCGTTTCCGGAGTTTCGACGGCGGCTTCGACTTCTTCGACTTCGACCGACGCTTCGTCGGTTTCCTCGACGCTCGCCTCGTCTTGCGCGACGCGTTCGATTTGCGACAACAGACCGACGAACGGATTCGCTTCGGCGGCTTGGGCGCGCGCTCGTTTTTTCGCCTTCGTTTCGCTTTCGAGTTTCAGAACGTTTTTCACCAGTTCGGTTTCGTTTTGCTCGACTTTTTTCGTCGTTCGACGGCGTTTTTTCGGCGCCTTTTCCGTTTCGGCGACCGTCAAGTCGACCGTTTCGGCGTCTTGAGGCGCGTCGGCGACCGGAGCCGCGAGCGCGGCGTCGATTTTATCCGTTTTCGGAGCCGTTTTTTTGCGAGTTTTGGTCGTCGCTTTGGTCTTTTTCTCGCCGCAAGCGCGCTTTGTTTTCGCGACGGGCGCTTTCGCGACGCTCTTTTCGACCTCGGCTTCGGCTTCGACGACGGGCGCGATCGGCGTTTCGTCGGCGCTCCAATCGTCGACGTTTTGCGGCGCGTCGGCGTCTTGCGACAGCATCTCTTGCAGATTTTCCCAGTCGCTCTTTTTTTTCTCTTTACCCATTTTAATTTTATTTCAATATTGTCTTAAGATATAACGTCGTTCGGTCGCGTTTCGACGGCGACGTCGCGGCGAACCGCGAGACGTCGTCGCGATCGCGACGAAAAAATAACGGCGAACGGCGCTCGACCGACGACGATTCGTTCCGAAAGGCGGCGCGATCGTTCGAAGTCGGCGGCGTTCGATTTTTTATATGCTTTTCAAAGACGCGCTTCCGAGGACGCGGCGAAGCGTCCGGCGCTCAATTTCTCCAATATAACTTGTTCATTATAGCGTCGGCGTTTTATTCTGTCAAGTTGGGG
>JAFSFF010000250.1 GCA_017435375.1 Thermoguttaceae bacterium | reverse complement strand
TCCGCGGCGGGAGTTGGCGCGAAGGGGCTTGGGCGGCAAGATCGGCGGCGCGAGGTTTTGTGTCTGCCGACTTAAAAGATTGGAATTTTGGTTTTCGCGTCGTTTTGCGCGACGTCGAGTAACGGTCGCGCTTCAAAAAAAGGGCGACGCTCTTTTCGTCGAGCGCCGCCCTTCGTCTTTCGCTTGCGAGACGCCGCAAACGCCTATTTCGCCAACGGTTCCGACGGTTCTTCGTCCGCCGTTTCGCCGTTCGCTTCGGCGAGTTCTTGCGCGACCGCCGCCGCTTTCGCCGCGTCCGCCGCCGCGTCGGCGTTCGTTTTCGTCAACATTTCCTCGACTTCCGGAACCGCGATGGGGTCGTAAAAGACGAGCAAATCGTCCCCGGCCTCGACGACCGTTTCGCCGCGCGGGACGATAAAGCGGTTGTCGCGCCGAATCAGCAACACGAGCGCCCCGCCCGGTAAACTCAACTGCGCCAACGACTTGCCGACGCTCGCCGCGTCCGCCGAAATCGGGAACTCGTACATTCGCTCATGTCCGCAACCGGTTTCCTCAAATTCGAGCGGCGCTCGCGTCCGGAACGGCTCTTCGCTCGCCAAACGCAACCGCTTCGCCAGCGCCGGGAACGTCTTCCCTTGAATGAAAATCGAAACCAAAACGACGAAAAAGACGAGGTTGAACAGCTCCCGCGCCCCCTCGACGCCGGAAATCGCCGGAAACGTCGCCAACACGATCGGCGCCGCGCCGCGGAACCCGCCCCAGTCGATCGCCAGCCGCTCTTTCAGCGTCCAACGGCTACCGATCAAACACAACTCGACCGCCAACGGACGCGCGACAAAAAGTAACGCCGCCGCGACCGCCAAGCCGGACGGTATCGTCGCGACGAGTTCCGACGGCGTTACGAGCAAGCCTAACATCAAGAAAACGGTCGCTTGCATCAGCCAGGCGATCCCGTCGTTGAAGCGCGCGAGGCCGTGTCGGTACGGAAAACGCCGATTCCCGAGCGCCATTCCGCCGACGTAAGCGGCCATAAACCCGTTCCCGCCGGCGAACTCCGCCAAGCTGTACAGGAGGAAAACGGTCGCGATTCCGAAGACGTAATAAAGGCCCTCGTACTCGAGCCGGAGCCGCTTAAACAACGTCGCCGCGCCCTTTGCGATTAAGAGCCCCGCCGCGACGCCGACGCCCATTTTCAAGAGGAAGTTCGGCAAAATCGTCAGGTACCCCAACGCCGACGCGTCGCCGGACGCGATCTTCTCGATCATAAAGAGCGTCAAAAACGCCGCCATCGGGTCGTTCGAACCGGACTCGAACTCCAACATCGGGCGCAGGTTGCCCTTCAAGCCGAAGCCGCGCGACCGAAAAATCGCGAAGACCGCCGCCGCGTCCGTCGACGAAACGACCGCCCCGCAAAGAAGCGAATATTCGAGCGGAAGTTTTAAGGCCCAATGAATGAAGAAGCCGAGAAGCGCCGCCGTCGCTAACACGCCCAAGCTAGCTAAAAGCGTCCCGCGAAAAAGAACGCGCTTCGCCGACTTCCACTCCGAGTCGTACCCGCCGGAAAACAAGATGAACGCCAACGCCAACGAGCCGATAAAGTTCGATGTTTCAAAGTCGTCGAATTCGACGCCGAGCAAACCGTCCGTCCCGGCGAGCATTCCGACAGCCAAAAAGACGAGCAACGTCGGCGCGCGCAAAATCGTCGAAATTTTACTCGCCAAAATCCCGACGAAAAGGAAAAAACCGGCGACAAAAAAGACTTGCGTCGTTGCCAAACGTCGACTCCTTTCGCAGCGTTTGTTAATCGTTGTCGTTTAATCCGTTTAAGACGTTTTATACGGCGGTTTAACGCGCCCAAACGCCGTTAATTTTCGAGCGCGGCGAACGCTCGGCGGTACGCGTCGGCGGTCGTTTCGTCGAAGCAAACCATCGTCGCCCGTTCGACGCTCGTCGCTTGCGACGCGAAATCGCGGAGCGTTTCGGCGACGATTCGCGCCGCGTCGGAGAGCGAAAAGGCGTAAATTCCGGTCGAAATCGACGCGAACCCGACCGTTTTCAAGCCGCGCTCTTCGGCGATTTTCAGCGAATTCACGTAACAGTTTCGCAAAAGCCGCGCCGCTTCCTCCGGTTTGTACGAGCTGTAAACCGGGCCCGCCGCGTGAATTACGAACGACGCCGGGAGACGATAGCCGCCGGTGATTTTCGCTTCGCCGGTTTCGCACCCGCCGAGCGTTTCGCATTCGGCCAACAACTCCGGGCCCGCCGCGCGGTGAATCGCGCCGTCGACGCCGCCTCCGCCGAGAAGCGTTCGGTTCGCCGCGTTGACGATCGCGTCCGCCTCAAACTTAGTAATATCGCCGATTACGACGTCGAACTTCATCGCGTTTTCCTCCGGTTTCTTTCGTTTCTTCTAAAATCCGTTTAAAACGCCGAAACGAACGCGCTTTACAATCCGTTTCTTTTCAACGGTTAAGAAAGAGCCGCGTACATTTCGACGGTCTTCGCGGTCATTTGCGCCAACGCTTCGTCGAGTCCGCAGTCGAACGTCGCGCCCGCCGCCGCTTTGTGCCCACCGCCGCCAAACGACGCCGCAAGGAGCGAACAGTCGAGCGCGCAACGACTGCGAAAACTCGACTTAACGCTTCCGTCCGTTTGCTCGATCGCGATCTCCGCGACCTCGACGCCCGCGACCTGCAACGCCATATTCACAATGTCCTCGCTGTCCGACGGAAGCGCCTCGGCGTCGTCGAAGTCCTTGCGGCGCAACGACGTAACGATTCCCTTGCCGTCGAGGAAGCGTTCGCAACGGGTCAGCGCGGCGCCGACCAGCTTCAGCCGCCCGAACGACTCTTGCTCGTAAAGAATCTTGTAAACGAAATCGACCGCGACGCCCGCGTCGATCAGCTCCGCGACGCGACGGAACGTCGCCGCTTTCGTCGACGCGAACCGGAACCAACCGGAGTCGGTCGAAATCGCGACGAAAATCGGAAGCGCGATCTCCGGCGTCAGCGCGACGCCGAGCGTTTTAACCGCTTCAAAAACAAGGCTTCCGGTCGACTCGGCGCTCGTGTCGACGAAGCGGCGGTCGCCGATGGGGTCGCTTTTCGCGTGGTGGTCGATCACGACCTTGACGCTTCCGGGCGCCTTGAAGAGTTCGCCGGAGTCGCCGAGCTGCGCCCAAGCGCTCGTATCGAGCGAAACGCGGAGGTCGGCGGAGGCGATAAACGCCCGTTCTTCGTCGGTTAGCTCCGAGAATTTGCGGATTTCGTTCGCCGGGTCGAGGAACGCGAGGTTCGGCGGAACCGCGTGCCCGTTGACGAGCAAAACCGTTTTGCCAAGCGACTTTAAGGCGCGTCCAAACGCGACGACGCTTCCGATCGCGTCGCCGTCCGGACGAATATGCCCGGTCAAAACGACCGTTCGCGCGGCGTCGAACGTTTCCTTAAAAAGAGCCCAATCGATCGGCGACGCGTTTTCGGCGGCCATAACTTCCTCGTTTTTCTCGGTTTGCGGTTGTTGCGTTGAATCAAATACGACTAGAAAGACGACGGCGAACGCAAACGCGCCGTCTTTTTTATTTTAGCTTCGCGGGCGAAAAAGTCAACCGGGGGCGTCGCGTTTACCGGCTCGCGTTTTTCCTCGCCTCGGGCCGACTTTCGTTCGCAACCTTTTTTAAATAAGCGCTTAATCTTCGTAAACGTCCATCGCGACGCGAAAACCCAAATTGACGGCCCGCACCCACGGCTCCGCGGCGCCGCGAGTCGCCGAACGGCAAGTATCGGGCCCGCAGTTCCAAGCGCCGCCTCGCGCCGTTTTCAACGAACCGCTCGACGGGCCGTCGGGATCGCGAACGCTAAACCACGTCGCGGGATAAGGAGCGTACCAGTCGGCGCACCATTCCCAAACGTCGCCGTGCATATCAAACAACCCGAAATCGTTCGAAGCAAAACTTTTCACCGGCGACACATAAGGAAAACCGTCGTTTCCGTCGTAGTTGCCGAACGCCGGCAATCTTGCGCTCTCGGAACCGAAAAAGTAAGCGCTCGTCGTTTCCGCTCGGCAGGCTCTTTCCCACTCCGCTTCGGTCGGAAGCCGAAACTTTAGAAGCGTTCGAGCGTCGTTCCCAAGCCATTCCAGCTCGTCGGTCAACCAATCGCAAAAATCGACGGCGTCCTTCCAGCTAACGCAAGTCGCAGGATAACACGACTTCGACTTCGAAGCGTCGAAATCGGGAAAACCGGGATTCGCGAAATGATAAGCGTTACCCCATTTGATTTCGTCGGTTTTGGCGTCGTATCCAAACGCGCCAACGGGAGCAAGGCGTCCCGTCTCCTTTAAAAAAGCGTCGAAAGCGGCCACCGTTACCGGAGTGTCCATCAGCCAAAAATCGCGAGAAATTGCGACGCGACGCTTTTCCGCCTCCCGGTCGGGGACGTTATAACAGTAGGCCGGTTTCTCTTTTCGCGAGCAAAATCTTGGATTTTGAGCGTAGCCCGCTTCGTCGTCCTCGTAATTTTCGTATTGTTCGCAATACCGATTTTGCTCGTAAAGACTGAATCCCATCGAAAATTTTCCCGCCGGAATCCAGTTGAAACGCAGTTCGACGCCGCCGACGGAGAAAATCCATCGCTCTTCTTCGTTGTTTTGTCCTCTTCTTAAAACTCTTCCCCGCTCACGACTCGGCGTTTTCGATTTGTCGTCTTGCGACCAACGCGGCAAGACGTCCGCGCCCGACAAACAAATTGTTTCGCTTTGAAGCGGAGAGTCCCGTCGTTCGTTTGAACGCGGCGTATTGTCGACGCCCGGAGAAGCGACCGTTTCGCTTTGAAACGGAGAGTCCCAACGTTCGTGTGAACGCGGCGTATTGTCGACGCCCGGAGAAGCGACCG
>JAFSFF010000249.1 GCA_017435375.1 Thermoguttaceae bacterium | reverse complement strand
GTCTTGCTTCTTTCACCCGCGTCCGACGCACGTGTCGCTCGGGATTATGACAGTCGCGCCGGAGTATTTCGGGCGCAAGGTTTCGTCGAAGCTGTTGAAATATATCGTCGACGTCGCCGAGCGCCGCAATCAGCCGTTGCGTTTGGTTTCGAGCGCGATGAACCTCGATTCCTTCTCGTCGTACAACCGCGCCGGGTTCGTTCCGACCGCCGTCTTCCAAGATATGACGGTCGCCGTTCCCGCCGAAGGTTTTCCGGTCGACGCGCCCGCCGGAACGACGATTCGCCCGGCGACGCCCGAAGACGTTCCGGCGTTGGTCGCGCTCGAAACGGAGATTTACGGGATCGACCGCTCGAAAGACTTTGCGTATTTTATCGAAAATAAGGACGGAATTTGGGGGCTCAGCGTCTTGGTCGACGACGCGACCGGCGAAATTTGCGGTTTCGTCGGCTCGGTGAAAGACCCGGGGAGCGCGATGGTCGGCCCCGGCGCCGCGCGAACCGAAGCGCAAGCCGCCGCGTTGATTCGAACGGAGCTGAACCGATACGCCGGGAAATGGTCGCCGATCTTCCTGATTCCGACCGACGCGAAGGAACTCCGCGCCGCGATGTACGCGCTCGGAGCGAAGAACACCGAAATTCACGTCGCGCAAGTTCGCGGCGAAGCGGGCCCGCGCAACGGCGTCGTGTTGCCGACCTTTATGCCGGAAACGGCTTGATCTTGAAAAAATGACGGTATTTAGCGTTGGTCGCGTTCTGAGACGCTAACGGCGTCTTGCGCGACGAACGCTCGACGGCGCTTCGACGGTATTAATAAGGGCGGCGAACGCTCGACGGCGTTTCGGCGTTCTTGAGAAAAGCGGCGATTTCGGTGCGTTTTGCCCTTATTAATAAGGACGGCGACGATCGCTTGCGTTTGACGTTTTAATAAGGGCGGCGGTTCGCTTGCGTTTCGACGTTATTTATAAGAGCGCGTTTTGAGCGAGAAAGACGAGACGAATAAAATGGAGGAAACGGGAAAAATGGGCGACGGCGGCGTTCCGTTTTGGCGGCGTTCCGGGGCGCGTTATTTTCCCCTAAGCGCCTATTTTAAACGCGAGTTTGGCGGAATCGTCCGCAAAATTAGCGTCGACGCTCATTTTTCTTGCCCGAATATCGACGGAACGGTCGGACGAGGCGGTTGTATTTATTGCGACGCGGTTAGTTTCAGCCCGGGCCGCTTTTTCGGGCTCGACGACGTCGACGCGCAAATCGACGACGGAATCCGCCAACTCCGCCGCCGATTCGACGTCGACCGCTTCGTCGCGTATTTTCAGCCGTCGACGAACACGCACGCGCCGCTCGACGAATTGCGTCGCAAATATGAAATTGCGTTGCGTCGTCCGGAGGTCGTCGGCTTGGCGATCGGCACTCGTCCGGACGCGCTTCCCGACCCGGTTCTCGACCTGTTGGCCGAAATCGCTCGCGAAAAATGGCTCGCGCTCGAAATCGGGCTCCAGTCGGCCAACGACGCGACGCTGAAATTCTTCAACCGCGGACACGACGTCGCGACGTTCGTCGACGCCGTTTGTCGAGCGAAGGAGCGCGGCTTGCGCCTTGGAACGCACGTCATCTTGGGAGCGCCCGGCGAAAGTCGCGACGATATGCGGCGGACGGCGCGGTTGGTCGTCGAATTGGGGTTCCATTCGTTAAAACTTCACCATCTTTACGTCGTGCGGAACACGAAGCTGGCGCGACTTTGGGAAGCCGGGAAGGTCGAGCCGCCGTCGCTCGACGATTACGCGGAGGCGGTCGTCGACTTTTTGGAGCTGCAGTCGCCGGAGACGGTGATCGAGCGGATTTCCGGGGAAGCGTCGGAGCCGTATCTGTTGGCGCCCGATTGGACGGCGAAGAAACACGCCGCCCGCAACGCCGTCGACGTCGCGTTCCGCCGCCGCGATTCTTGGCAGGGGAAGTTCTATCGCGGTTAAAATAGCGCGGTTTTGCGGAAGATAACGTTTAAGCGTTCCGGAAAATCGTTAAAAACGTTCGCGCCGCGCCGCTAAATCGGCCTTGACGTCGCGAACGTTCTTTTTTAAAATCGACTCTAGCGACGATTTTCCCCTTATATTAATAAGCGACGAAGCGACTTTGACGAATTTCAGCGGCTTTTTCTTGCCCGATATTAATTAAGGAAATCGAAACGACGAGTTTCGCCGCCGAAATAAGGAAATCGGCGTGAATTTAGATTATTGTTTTGAAAACTGTTTGTCGGGGCTTTTAATCGAGCGATTATTGGGAGAAATTTTATGCCGAAGCGATCTTTTTTAGACGACGCGTCGATGAAAATCGACAAATACGTCGCCAAATACGGCGTCGCGTCTAAAAGGGCCGGGCTCCGTTTTGGCGTTTGGGCCGCTTTGCGCGGTTTTGGTTTTCCGGAATTTTTAGGTTTGAATCGATGGAGAGTCGGCGAACGCCGTCCAAAACCGCTCGACGACGACCTATGTCGCGTTAAGATAGAAGTTTTCGGAGGATTAGGCGATTTGATCCTCGCCTTGAATTATATTCAAGCGTTCGACGCGGCGTTCGTCGGAAAGCGGCAAATCGTCGTTTACTCGCATCGCGACAAGTCGTTGAACGCAATTCGCAATCTTTGCCGCGAACAGGAGTTTAACGTCGAAGTTGTTGAGACGGCGCGAGCGAAGCGCGTCAAAAATTGCGATATTGAGCTGGAAGTCGTTCGTTTTCCCAAACTTATTTTTTGCAATCGAAAAAAAGTCGAGCGGCTCGAACCGAAAATCGCCGAAATTTGCGCGTTTTATCGAACGTTTTTTGAAAATAATTCGACTTATTTCCGCACCGGGTCGCCCGCGTATTTTTTAGGACGGGAATTTTCTCTGCTAAACGGTCAGACTCGCGTAACGCAAGCCGACTTGGGCGGCCTTTTGAACGTCGGCGTCGATTTTCGACCGAAAATTTTCGGCGACGTCGCGGCGACAAAGGCGAAGTTCGGACTTGCCGACGGGCCGTATATAACGCTCCAACGCGGCGCGGGAAACGACCGACCGAACGAAGCGACGAAACTTTGGCCGTTAGAAAAATACGTCGAGTTGGTCGCGGCGTTGCGACGCGAGTATCCCGGCGTTAAAATCGTTCAGCTCGGAAGCCCGGCGACTTGGGCGATCGAGGGCGTCGACGTCGACTTGCGCGGTAAAACCGATTTTGAGGAACTTAAAATCCTCCTAAAAGACGCGATTTGCCATTTTGACGGCGAGTGCGGGCTCGTTCACTTGCGACGTTTTCTCGGCGGCGGGCCGTCGGTCGTCGTTTTCGGGCCGACGTCGGAGGAGTTTTTTGCGTATCCCGAGAACGTCAATTTGGGTTCGCGCGCTTGTCCGGGCGGGTGCGAATGGTTGACGGCGACTTACGTCGAACGTTGCCCGCGCGGTTGCGAACGTTGCGAACGACTCGCCGCGATTTCGGTCGAAAACGCGCTTCAAGGCGTCGCGGAGGCGGTCGATGGGAAAATTTAAGCGTTTCGATTATTATTATAAACTGCAACGCAAGGTGTTGAAATATCGCGCTTTATATGGCGCCGATTTTCGGAAAACAGCTTTGCGACTCGCGTTTTGGACGGCGTCGAGCGCGTTGCGCCGCGTTCCGTCGACGGTTGAACGAGACGAAAACGCGTTGAACGTCGGGCTCTTTTTTACCGGCGGGCTAGGCGATTATTTGATTGCGGCGAACTATTTTGGATATTTGAAACGGTTTGTCGAGGACGCGCCGGTCAAATTTTCCCTCTTCGCGGCGAGTCCGGGGACGGCGCGCGCCGCGTTTGGCGATTTGATCGACGAACGACCTTTTGTTCCGCGGCGTTTCGATTTAGCGATTTCAACGGCGCGTTTTCCGTTGGTCGAGCGAGTCGACCGCGTTCGAGTCGAACGTTTTTGTCCGAAATTGACGACGTTGATCGACGCGTATCGGGCGTTGGAGGCGGAACAACCGTTAATCTTTACGCTGCCGCCGTACGGGGACGGAATCGCGAACGCGCTTTCGATCGTTCGCGGCCAAATTCGTCTTCAACAGCCGGACGTCGGCGGGATTTTGGGAATCGGAACCGATTTCGACGTCGAAATTCCGGCGCCGACCGACGAAGACGCGATTTTACGCAAGTTTGGGCTCGACGGCAAGACGTTCGTAACGCTGAACCGCGGGATTGACGCGGGCGCGAAGTCGGCGGAAAGTACGAAGATGTGGCCGCTCGACTATTACGTCCGTTTGGTCGCCGACTTAAAGCGCGCGTTTCCGGAGCGAACGTTCGTTCAGCTGGGCGTTTCGCCGGAGCGGTCGCCGAAAATCGAGGGCGTCGACGTCGATTTGGTCGGGAGAACGAACCTCGACGAGGTGAAAATTTTGCTCAAACGCGCCGAGTCGCATATCGACGGCGAGGGCGGAATGACGCACCTTCGCCGCGCGATGAAGGGCGGGCCGTCGGTCGTTCTTTTCGGCCCGACGGAACCGGCGCTGTACGGGTACCCGCAAAATTTGAATTTGCGAGCGTCGTTTTGCCGCGCTTGCGAATGGGCCGACCCGAATTGGAGCGTCGTTTGCCCTCGAACCGGCGGGAAAGCCGAGTGTATGTCGCGTCTAACTCCGGAGTTCGTCGTCGAAAAAGTCGTCGAATTTTGGCGGCGCTCCGGCGGTCGAGCGGAGTAACGCGTCGATTTTGACGGTCGCGCAAATTGGGCGGACGCGTCGAGCGCCGAAAATGAACGGGGCTCGACGCGTTGTTCGTTTAAACGTCGGCGATCCGGACTTGAATTGGCGTTAAAACCTCTAAAATTGTTTTTCTTAGCAAAATCGCTCTTTCTTTTTTTAGCGAAAAACGTTATCTTAACGGCGTCTAACGGCGCGCTCGAATTGGCCTCTTGACGAAAAAGGGGAAGCGCGGCGTCGACGGCGCAAAACGGCGTAAAATAAATGAATTGCGTAAAACGCGGAAACGACGGAGGACGCGGCGCGATGCGGAATTATATCGAAAAATTTAGCAATGTGAAGGCGTTGGCGATCGGCGATTTAATGCTCGACCGATTCGCGTACGGGACGGTCGACCGCATTTCGCCGGAAGCGCCGGTGCCGGTGCTTAAAATCCGAAGTTGCAAGGAGATGCTCGGCGGCGCCGGAAACGTCGTCGCGAACCTTGCCGCGCTCGGTTGCGTTACGACGTTCGTCGGCGTCGTCGGGAAAGACCCGGAGGGGCGCCGCGTCGCGGAATTGCTGTCGAAAGTCCAATGCTGGAACCGGCTTTTCTTTCATCCGGACGCGAAAACGATCGTCAAGGAGCGGATGATCGCGTCGAACAGCCATCTTCTGCGCGTCGACAAAGAGGAGCGACTTCCCGATTTGTCGCCGATTTGGGACGAATTTTTCGCCGCCGCGTCGCAAGCGATTCGTTCCGCCGACGTCGTCTTGCTTTCCGATTACAATAAAGGATTTTTTACTCCGAAAACAACGCAGGCGATTTTGGCCCTTTGTCGCGAGTTTGGCAAGCCGGCGATCGTCGACCCGAAAGGCCGCGATTACTCGAAATACAACGGCGCGACCTTCGTCAAACCGAACTTGAAAGAGTTCCAAGAAGCGTCCGAATGCGAGTTGCGCCCCGCCGACCCGAACTTCCGAGCCGACGCGATCGCCGCCGCGAAACGGATTTTTGAACGTTACGAAATTGAGAATTTGTTGACGACGTTGAGCGAATACGGGATGATGCGTTTTTCGCGACAAAATCCCGACGATCCGCGTCAAATTCCGACCGAAGCGAAGGAAGTTTTCGACGTTTCCGGCGCCGGCGACACCTCGTTGGCGACCTTTGGCGCGGCGTTGGGAGCGGGCGCGAGCGTCGAAGAGGCGATGGAGCTGGCGAACCTTGCGTCCGGAATCGTCGTCGGGAAGTTGGGGACGGCGTCCGCGACCGCCGACGAACTCCGCGCCGCGCTCGACGCAAAACGAGCCGCCGCCGAGCGAGCGATCGAAGCCGCGACGGCGAAAACGATTCGCGTCGACGCCGGGGAAAACGACGCGCTCGACGGGACGAGTCAAACGAACGAAACGGGCGAACAAGTCGCGCCGAGCGGAAAAAAGACGAACGTCGGAAGGCGTAAGTTGTTGACGCGAGAAGAGTTAGTGGAAGTTGTCGCCGATCTAAAACGTCGGGGAAAGACGGTCGGCTTCACCAACGGTTGCTTCGACTGTATGCACTTCGGACACCTGAATTCGTTCGCGCAAGCCCGGGCCGAATGCGACGCGTTGATCGTCGCCGTCAATTCGGACGCCTCCGTGAAGCGGTACAAGGGGCCGAATCGCCCGATTCAAAATGAAACGACGCGCTCGGCGCTTGTCGCGGCGCTCGAACTCGTCGATTACGTCGTCGTTTTTGACGAAGACACCGCCGAACCGCTGATCGACTTGTTGCGTCCGGACGTGATCGCGAAGGAAGGGTACTCGCTCGACCGTTGGCCGGAAGGGCGTCAAGTTGTCGCATATGGAGGCCGCGCGGTCGAGTTGAAGCGGGTCGAGGGGTATTCGACGACGAATTTGGTCGAAAAAATGAAACGCGCCGACGAGGCGAAGGAGGAGAAACGATGAAATTTAGCGCGGAAGTCGATTCCTTAATCGAGGCGTTGCAAGCGTTAAAGGCGTTGGAAGCGGACGTCGCGGCGGTCGTCGAGATTTGCGTCGACGCGTTGAAGGCAGGAAACAAGGTCGTTTTTTGCGGTAACGGCGGCTCCGCGTCGCAAGCGCAACACCTTGCGGCGGAACTAGTTGGGCGTTATAAAGTCAACCGACCGGCGATGAATTCGATTTCGTTGACGGTCGACACGTCGGCGCTGACGGCGATTGGGAACGATTACGGTTTCGACGTCGTCTTCGCGCGCCAAATCGAAGGCGTCGGGAACGCCGGGGACGTGTTGATCGGCTTGTCGACGAGCGGTTCGAGCAAAAACGTCGTCGCGGCGTTCGAATCGGCGAAACGCAAAGGAATTAAAACGGTCGCTTTCGTCGGCTCTAAGCCTTGCGAGATGAAAGACTTAGCCGACGCGACGATCGCCGTTCCCGCCGACGTTTCGAACAAAATTCAAGAGATGCACCTCGCCGTCGGACATTATATTTGCGGCGAAATCGAAAAGCGTTTTTATTCGTTTAAATAACGACGAAGAGTGAAATAAAGCCTAAAAACCGAAGTTAACCGACGCTTATTATAAGCGTCGGTTAATGAAAGTCGAGGCTAATTATAAGGCGGATAGGCGGCGAATGATGGAAGGCGAGCCGAGAAAGGCGCTCTTTTTAGATCGCGATGGGACGATAAACGTCGATTATGGGTACGTTTACCAAAAAGAGCGTTTCGACTTTATCGACGGCGTCTTCGAGCTTTGCCGTAAAGCGCGGCGGCTCGGATATTTAATCGTGATCGCGACGAATCAGTCGGGAATCGAACGCGGTTATTTTACCGAGGCCGACTTCGAAACGCTGACCGCTTGGACGCTCGAGCGTTTTCGCGACGAAGGCGTCGAAATCGCGGCCGTTTTTCATTGTCCGACCCTTTCCGGCGAGGATCGCAAGCCGAAGCCGGGAATGTTTTTGAAGGCTAAAGCGTTGTTAAATATCGAGATGAGCGCGTCGGTTTCGCTTGGCGACAAAGAGCGCGACGTCGAGGCGGGAATCGCGGCGGGCGTCGGGAAAAATTTGCTCTTCGTTCCGACGCCTTGCGAAAAAGACGCGTCTTTTGAAAACGAAAATAAAGCGCCGGAAAACAAAAACGTCGAAAACAACGGCGCGTTTGAAAATAAACAAAAAAGTTGCGAAAAAGAAATTAAGAAACCGAAAACCGCGGCGACCGCGGTCGTCGGCTCGATGAAAGAAGCGGAGGAGTGGTTATGATTATTGTAACGGGCGGCGCCGGTTTCATTGGTTCGAACATTTTGGCCGCGCTCGAACGCGAGATGCGAAACGGCGAGCGCGCTTTCGACGATCTCGTTGTCGTCGACCGCTTGCGCAACGGCGACAAATGGCGCAACATCGCGAAACGCGAATTGGCGGAAGTCGTCGCGCCGGAACGACTTCCAGAGTTTTTGGCGGCTAACGTTTCCGAAATCGACGCGATCGTGCATATGGGCGCGATTTCCGCGACAACGGAGCGCGACGTCGATTTGATCGCCGATTCGAATATTCGGTTGACGCGTTTCCTTTGGAATTTTTGCCGCGACGAAGAGAAACGATTGATTTTCGCCTCGTCGGCGGCGACATACGGGGGCGGCGAACTTGGTTTTGACGACCGCGACGATCTCGAATACTTGAACGCGTTGCGTCCGCTGAACGCATACGGTTGGAGTAAAGCGTTTATCGACAGGAAGATAGCGCGCGACGTCGCGCTTGGTCGCAAAACGCCGAAGCAATTTGTCGGGTTGAAATTTTTCAATGTGTACGGGCCGAACGAATATCATAAAGGCGGACAAAAATCGGTCGTCGCGCACCTTTACCCGCTGGTCGAGCGCGACGAGGAGACGCTTCTTTTCAAGTCGTGCAACCCCGATTACCGCGACGGCGAGCAACTCCGCGACTTTGTTTGGGTCGGCGACGTCGCGAACGTCGTTCTTTGGGCGCTGGACAATCCGAACGTCTCGGGTTTGTTTAACGTCGGAAGCGGCGAAGCGAGAAGCTTTTACGACTTGGCGAAGGCGACTTGGATCGCCGCCGGGAAGACGCCGAAAATCGGTTTCAAAGAGATGCCGGAAGAATTGCGGGACAAATATCAATATTACACGAAGGCGAATATGGCGAAGTTGCGCGCCGCCGGGTACGACAAACCGTCGACGTCGCTCGAAGAGGGCGTTCGGATTTACGTGCAAGAATTTTTGAGCCGCGAAGACGCGTATCTTTGATTAACGGTAAATGGTGTCGATAATCAAAGATGACGAGCGTTTGATTTTTTGAAAATTGCCGTGTTTATCGGCGGCGATTGGGCGCGCGATTAGAAACGGTTGAAAATAAAGAGAATGAAACGCCGTCGACGCTTGGTCGGCGGCGTTTTTTTGTTTTCGAAGCCGAGCGGGTTGGGGTTCGGCGTCGAGCGACGCTTAAACGACCGGCTCGCGGTCGAGGTCGGAAAACGGATAGGCGCCGGCGGCTTGGAGGCGTTCGACAAGTTTCTCGGTTCCTTGTTCGCGGGCCCAATCCATTTCTTCGCGGAAGACTTCGATCGCGAGGAGGACGCCGAAGCGTTTGCCGTCGAGCGGCGACCTCTCGTCGGGCGACGTCGGAACCGGAACGGGCGCCGCCGCCGGGAGTTCGTCGAAGATGAAACAGCGGCCCGCAAGTTGTTCGTCGTCAATGTCTTGCGGAAATTCCAGCGTGTCGTAACCGTTGACTTCGACGCCGTCCGAACAGACGTAAAACGCCAAATTCGTCAAGACGCGGTGAAGGTCGTCGCGTTTCTTTTCTTCGGGCGATTCGACCGACTTTTCGCGACCGAAAAGACGCTTGAAGAAGCCCGGTTTCTTGGTTTCCGCCGGGGGTTCGCCCGGTTGCGGCTTGACCGTAAGTCGCGTCGCTATCGCGAGTTCGAACGCGTCGAAAGAGCGGTTCGACGGGAGAAATTCCGGCGCCGTCAGTTCCCAAGACGCGAAAAACGTTCCGCCGAAGCGCGAACGGGCGTAATAATGAAGGTCGAGCGCCCCGCCGATGCAAAACGGAATAATCGAATGAATCATAAACGGTTCGACGGGGCCCAAAATCTCGTCGAGAAGACGTTCGAGGCGTTGGTTTCCGCGTTCGCGTTCGTCGTCGGTAAAGTCTTGGTTGAAAAGGTCTTCCGGCAGTTTTTCGGAGAGAGCGTCAAGTAAATCGCGTTGGTCGTCCATCGGTACTCCTTTTTGATTATTTGAAAAACGAAGCGTTTTTTGCGCGGCGCCGAGACGGGGCGAACCGTTCGGCGTCGCGTTGAAAACGGGAAGGGCGTTTATTGGAGACGCGGCGGCGCGACGCGTTCGCCGTTCAAGATTTTTTGACGTTCGCGTCGGTCGTAAACGCCGTAAAACGGGACGTTTGCGTCGAGCCAAAGGTAAAGCGTTCGCCGGTCGGCGTCGGTGAAATTCGGCAGGTCGCGGTGATTTTCGTCGTCGAGAATCGCGGTTAGCGGGCTTTCGTCGGCGCCGCAGCGACCCGGGAGTACGGATGTTCGGGATTTGTAGG
>JAFSFF010000248.1 GCA_017435375.1 Thermoguttaceae bacterium | reverse complement strand
GACGACGTCGGACGGCGTCAAGTCCGGCGTGAACTGAACGCGACCGAAGCGGCAGCCGAGCGCGCGTCCAAGCGCTTGCGCGAAAAGGGTTTTGCCGAGACCCGGAACGCTTTCGACGAGAACGTGTCCGCCGGAAAAAAGGGCGACGAGCGTTCCGACGACGAGTTCGCGTTGGCCGACGAACGCTTTTTCGATTTCGGCGACGAGGCGGCGATAAACGTCGGCGAAGCGCGCCGTCGCGGCGTCGGCGCGACGCGGCGCCGGCGCGGCGCTTGGGAGCGGCGTTTCGTTCGGAGCGAGGCCGTAAGTCGCGGCGGCGAGAAACGAAGCGGGGCGCGTCGAAGCGGCGTCGGGCGCGGAACGGTCGGAATCGAAAGGAACGCTCATCGTCTTTACCTTAAGGGAGTCGTCAAACGAAAAAAGGAGCCGATTCGGCGCCGATTTTGAGGTCGACCGCGGCGAAAGTCGCGCTTGCGACCGAATTTTTCGAAAAAGCCGCGTTCGACAAGGACGCGACAAGGAAAAATTTGCCGGTTTTGCCTCTTTTGCGGCGAAAAAACTATTTTACCGGCGTCGCTTGGACGTCGGAAGGATCGGTCGAGCTGTCTGCGAAATTTGGGAAATTTGGCGAACTTGGCCAAACGCGTTTGTCGCGGCGGCTCGACGCGTTCTTTTCTTTATTTTAACGAAAATCGAGGAGAAATCAACATGACGGGAAAAAGCGCGTCCCATTTCCGGGAGAAAAAAGGAAAATTTTTCGCCGGCGCCGCGTCGCGGTTTGCGAATTGGGCGCGCGGCGAGGCGGCGAACGAACGCCAATCGAACGCGAGCCGAGAAGCGAACGGGGAGAAACGGCGAAAAACGTCGACGAACGGCGAAGCGACTTCGACGAATCGAGAGAAAAAAGAGAAAAACAAGAAAGAAAACGACGGACGGCGGCGAACGAAGCGGCGACGCGTCGTCGTTGGGGGCGTTTTTTTAGCGAGCGCGACGTTGGTTCTCGGCGCGGCGAATCAGGGCGCGTCGCAATGTTTTTGGCGGCGTTGGCGGGAAGCGCGGCGAGCGCCGAGCGTTCGAACGTTTTACGCGCCGACGGTCGTCGGTTATGCGCCGTCGACGAGCGTTTGGACGGTTCCGAGAACGGTCGCGGTCGCTCGACCGGTTTGGTCGACGACGGGAACGGGCGCGCCTTGTTCGACGGTTTGCTCGACGGCGTCTTGTTCGAGTTTTCCGAGTCCTCCGATAGCGTCGGCGCCGGTTTGCGCGACTTGGACGCCGGCGAGCGAAACGGTTTGCGCGTCGACGGAGACGGCGGCGAGCGCCGGTTATCCGTCGCAAGTCGCGTCGACGGCGGAAGTTGCGGATTGCGGAACGAACGGCGTTTGCGGAAACGCTTGCGTCGACGTTTGTTCGAGCGTCGCGGCTTGTTCGGACGTTTGCGCTCCTTGCGGCGCGACATCGACGACTTGCGTCGAAACGGAGTATAAGGAAGAAGAAATAACGACTTACGAGACCGTTTGGGATAACGTAACGCGGTATCGGGACAAAACGATAACGCGTCAAGTTCCGGAAACGTCGATCAAGCGCGAGAAAGTGAAAGTCGAGCGGCCCGTTTGGGAAACCGTCGAAAAAGAAACGACTTACAACGTAACGCGGTACGTCCCGGAAACGTCGACGCAAACGCGAACGCGGACGACGCTGCGGCCCGTCGTGCAAATGCGGGAACGAAAGATCGTCGAAACCGTCAATCAGCCGGTCGTCGAAACGGTAATGACGCAAAGGAGTTACGTCGTCAATCGTCCGACGACGACTTATCGAACCGAAACGCGGGATTACGGCGGTTTCGAAACGCAAATAACGGCGGTTCCGGGACGCGAAAGGTGTTGCCTCCGTTGGCGTTGCGGCGGCGATTATTGGGATCCGACGACCGGGCGAACGCGCTATCGGCTTCCGGGACTCTATTGGACGCCGACGCAAGAACCGACCGAGTATCGCGCGCAAAAAGTGTATCGACCGAATCTCGTCGCGACGCAAGTCCCGGTAACGACGTATGTTCCGCAAACGGTCGTCGAAAACGTTCCGACGACGCGAACGACGTTGCGCCCGGTTCAAGTCGAGCGAACCGTGAGCGAGCCGACGACCGTTTACGTTCGCGACGCCCAAACGGAAGTCGTTCCGGTAACGACGTATAAACCGGTAACGGAACGCGTGGTGAAAAAGACGCCGACGCGCGTTCTCCGAACGCAAACGACCGAAGAAATTCGCGAAACGCCGGTAACGACGTATAAAACGGTAACGGAAATCGTTCGCGAACCTTACGTCGAGCGCGTCGCGCGGCAAGTTCCGAAAACGACGAAGGTTCTGCGCCCGGTTTACAAGACGGTCGCTCCGGTTTCGACGCGGTATTTGCCGGCGGAATCGACGGCGCGAGAGACGGTTGAGACGGTCGAAAACGTCGGAACGATCGAGACGATTCGAACGGAAACGACCGACGTAAAGGTCGATAAAAACGAGTGTTGCGGGACAAGCGAAACGAGTTGGGACGCCGCCGACTTCGCGCCGAGTTTGACGAGTCGAACGTCGACGTCGACGCCGAACGGGGACGCGGGCGAAGCGAGTCCGAATTTGCCGAGCGCCGTTCCGAGCGTTCGACGCGCGGCTCGTCCGGTCGCCGTCGCGGACGAGACGACGCCGCCGGTCGTTTCCCCGAGCGCCGAGGTCGGCAAAACGACCGCGGCGAAAGAACGGAAGGAAAAAGGAGACGACGCGACGTCGTTCGAAACGTTCGAGTCGACTTTCGAAGCGGCGGAAACGCCTAATTCGACGGAGTTTGTCGAAAGCGCCGAAGCGAGCGTTTCGACGACGAACGCGACAAACGACGCCGCGTCGAATTTGCCGCTTCCGAGCGTCGCGCCGACTCGAACGACCGTCGAAGAACGGCGATAAGCGGCGATAAGCGGCGACGCGGGTTAAACGACGTCGTAAAACGTCGAGGAAAACGCAAAGCCGTTATTCGACGACTCGCGCGACGACGTCGTCGAGATAAACTTCGCCGAGACCGACGAACTCGAAACGAAGACGCGTCGTTCCGTCGTTGATCGCGCGACGATAGAAAGCGAAGCGGCGCCAATCGGTCGCGTCGCGGAAACGAAGCGCGAGGGTTTCGCCGCCTTGGTCGTCGTAAATTTTAACGCCGTCGACCGAATTGCTCAACGTCCGCGGAATCTTGATCCAACCTTGAACGCAAATCGTTTGACCGACGCGAGTCGGAAACTCCGTTTCGAGCGTCGCGGCGGGGGACTCGACTTCGACCGGCGCGCGGTCGCGAGGCGCCGAAACGACGACGCGCAAACCGTTCGACCCGGCGCGAGCGGCGACGTTTTCCAACGAAACGCGAGCGTTAACGGTCGGCGATGTTCTGTAATTTAGGCGCCAACCGCCTTCGCTCCAAGTCGCGGCGTTTTCGAAGTCGCCTCCGCGAACGAGATTGTCGCCGGACGGGCGAATCGCGCCGGAGAGTATGTCTTCGTAAAGTTCGAGATATTCCGGCATATCGTAAAACGACGTCGAAAGGGGCGTCGTCGGGCGGTTGAGTTCGTTGCGAGTCGCGGCGCTCCAGAATTGACGTTCGATCGCGCGGAGTTCGCGGGTCGCTCTTTCCGCCGCTAAATACGCCTCGGAATCGTCGCGAAGCTCTAAATAGCGGTCGGCTTGCAAGAGCGCGGCGTTCGCTTTTTCGACGACGGAACCGAGGTTCGGCGAACGAGGGGCGGAACGGGGCGACGCGCCGCGTTCTTCGAGGTAACGGAGACGGTAAACCGTTTCTTCGTAAAGGTCGAGCCGCATTCGCGCCAACTTGATCGCCAACTCGGCCATTCGCGGGCCGAAGGTCGCGGCGCGCTCCGCCGTCGAGCGCGTCGTCAAGTCCGATTGCGTGTAAACGAGGAGGGAGTTAAGGCTTCCTTCGTCGAGCGAGAAAGCGGAGCCTCCGGCGCGGCGCGTCGCTTGAACTTTGCGCAAGGCGCCGGGAAGAAGGAGGTCGGGCGCGTAACCTTCCGGCGTCGCGATCGTCGCCGACCAGTTGTTGACCGCCGTTTGGCCCATCGCGAACTGATTGTTTCGCTCCAACGAAATCGGCGCGACGAGCGAAGCGTGTCGAGCGCGAGAAACGACGGCGCCTAAAAGCGGCGAATTCGAAACGGTCGTTTCGCGGGAAGCGACGCCGAGGGCCGTCCAAGGGGCGAGGGTCTGCAGCTCGAGGTTCAACAATTCGAGGGCGGCGGCGCGGTACTGCGTCGCTCGATCTTTCGCGTCGAGTCGGGAACGAGACGCGAAAACGAGACAACGGCAGCCGGCGCGCGTCGCGAGACGCGCCTGTTGCCGCATTTGCTCGAACGAAACGACGGCGGGCGACTCTTCGACGACGCCGAACGCTTGACGCTGCCGCGTCGCGCCGAAGGACGGTTGCGTTTGAATTTGGCACCAAAAAACGACGCTCGGGTTCGTCGAGTGATATTGGCAGTCGAGGAGCCAATCGCCGTAAGCGTTGAGGTCGAGCGACGTTTGCATCGGACGCCGGTCGAGAACGATCGCGTCGAGGCCGCCGTCTTGCGAGTATTCGTCGAGTCCGTCGACGACGGAGCCGACGAGCGGGCGTTTGCGGGGGTCGAGCAAACGAATTTTTTCGGCTTGACGGCGGAACGCGGCGATTTCGGAGCGAGCGAGGGCGCCCATTCGCCAAAGGAGAACGGGATCGTAGGCGTCGGTCGCGGCGGTTCCGGCAAAGTAGTCGGGGACGGCTTGAGCGTCGGTCGCGGTTTGCGGTTTGGCGGCGGAACGCGTCTCGGCTTCCGAGGGGGGCGTTTTCGCGTCGAAATCGACTTTCGAAACGGTTTCCGAGCCGATCGGAGCGGGGGCGATCAGCCAAATTTTCGCGTCGTTCGCCTCTTTCAGTTGCGCGGCGGTCGGCGGCGCCGGGAGAACGACGGCGTTGAAGCCGAGTTTTTTGAGGAACGCGAACGGCTCGTTTTGACTTTCGACGGCGCGAAGCGCGTAAACGCGGCCGTTTTCCGTTTCGAGACGGCCTCCGCTCCCGAAACGAGCGTTCGCGACGAGGCGTTCGCCGGGGCGGACGAAGTCTTCGGTCGCGGCGGCGAACGGGTCGGCGAGCGTTCCGCTCCCGGAAACGAGTTCGTCGGTCGGCGATTCGACCGGAGGTTCGACGCCGAGCGTCGGGTCGGCGGCGTAATCGGCGGACGCGACGCGAGCGCCGTTCGTCGGAGCGTCGGCGGCGAAAGCGACTTGCCCGACCGAGTCGCCCGAGCGAGGAGCGGCGGCGAAAAGCGCGTCGGCGGACGTCGTCGCGAACGGTTCCGGCGAGAGGGACGGGAGAACGGCCAACGCGTCTTCGTAAGACGCTTTAGGGCGCGTCGAGCGGGGCGTTTCGGGCGCGGGCGACGGCGGCGCGACGGCGTCGCGGACGAACTCGAGCGGAACGCGTTCGTTTTTCTCCGCTTGTTTTCGGTCGATCGCGAACGGTTCTTCGCCGTAAACGCTCGAGTCGTTCGCGTCGTCGGCGCGCCAAAAGATCGGCGTTTCGGTCAACCGCAAGCGGCAACTCAAGAGATTCGTCGGATTGAAGCGGGCGCCGCGTTCCGAGAGCCGCAAGCCGTCGCGGTTCGACGGAATGTGTTCGACGATTTCTAAGTCGTCGATCCAAAGGGAATACGTTCCGCGCCGCGCTTCGGTTATCAAGACGAGTTGACGGATGTAAGCGCCGTCGGCGTCGACCGGAATTCGGTGTTCGCCGCGCAGGGCTCGCGTTGTTTCGTCGAGGAGACCTTGGAAGTCGCGCGGGAAAACGAGCCGCTCCCATTCGCCGGTTTTCGTGTACGTCGAGCCGGGCAGGAGCGCGGTCATCGGCGTCTTCGTGTCGGGGCGAAGCGTTTTCGGGAAGACGACGAGCGCGGCGAGCGAGACGCCCGGACGGTCGGAGCGGACGCAAACGGACGGCGCCGTTTCGTTGTAGAACGCCGGATAGTCGCAGTAATGCCCGAAAACGACGACGCCCGGTTTCTTCGCTTCGTATCGGAGGCGTTCGGAGCGTTTGCCGGAGAACGCGAAATCGTCGACGCGGCGATGTTCGAGGATTTCGACTTCGCCCTCTTGGTAAAGGTAACGCCAACTGACGCCGGGCGTTTCGAATGTTTCGCTCCAAGACGGTTCGGGGGGCGTCGGCTCCAAACCGGACGCGTCGAACGTCGGACGGTCGAGGGCCGGAGGGGCGGCGTCGAGTTCCGACGAGAGCGCGAGGAGCGTCGAAAGGGTCGACGCGAGAACGAGCGCGACCGTCGGGCCGAGTCGAAACGAACGGGTCAAAGCGAAAACTCCGAAACGCGAAAACGCAAAAAAAAGGGGAAAAAACGGCGCGAACGGCAAAAGGAAAACGCCGCGGAAAACCGCTCGACGATAGCGAATTTTCGCGCGGAGGTCAAGAGCGGTTTCGGAGCGTGGAACGGGCGGCGCAAGAAAAAGAAAAGACGACGAAACCGGTTCGGCTTCGTCGTCTTTTTTAAGAGGCGTTAAGCTCGGCCCCGACGTTTGGCGCGTCGGGGCGGGAGCCGTTGGCGATTAGTCGCGGCCCGGGTTGGCGCCGGTGGCGAATTCTTCTTCCTCTTCTTGGATGATGATGCGCGGGGTAACCGTCATCAACATGCTCGTCGTTTCGCGACCGATGGCGCTGTTCGAGAAGAGGCGTTTGAGGTAAGGAATCTTGCTCAAAATCGGGACGCCGCCTTCGTTGCGACCTTCGCTCAAACGTTTGATACCGCCGAGGAGGGCCGTGCCGCCGTCCGGAACGTTGACCGTCGTGTAGACGGAGAAGCTGGACGTAACCGGCTCTTGAATCGTCGTGCCGGCGCTGACGACTTCGGCGCCGCTCGTCGTTTCGCGTTCGTCGGTGATGCTGTCGAGGATGCTGCTTCCTTTGTTCGCGGTCGTGCTGTTCGTCGAAACGGAGTCGGTGCCTTCGAACTTAAACGTGCGGTCGTTGTCCGTGATCTTGCAGAAGAACGGAACGACGGTCATACGGACGTATTTGCGGTCCGGCGACGCGGTCGCTTGAACGGTCATGAACTGACCTTCGTTGATGACCGTGATGACCGGTTGTTGCGCGACGGCGAATTCGCCGACGACCGGGATAACCGTGCTGACGTACGGGACGCTGGTGAAGTCGCTGACGCTCGCGGTTTGACCGTTGAACATCGTAACTTTCGGCGCTTGCAAAACGTTCGTCCGGGTGTCGGATTCCGCCGCGCTGACGAAGAAGTACGATTCGATGTCGCTCAAAATCGCAAAACCCATTTGCGCGCCGACCGACGGGTCGTAGTTGCCGAACTGCGGAACGGCCAAGCCGTAGCTGTTCTGCGTGAAGTTGATGTTCAGGTTTTCGGTGAACGTGTCGTTGCCGGTCGAACCCGCGTCGTAAATACCGTAGACGCCTTTCTTCGACGGGACGAGTTGGTCGTCGTCGAGGTCGCCCGCGTCGGTTTCCGATTGGAACGACAGGTTCATATTGACGCCGATGCGTTCGAAGTACTCGTCGCTGATCGTGATGAAGCGAACTTCAACCGCGACTTGCAGGTCGTTCAGCGAGCGGAGTTTTTCGAGGAGTTCGTGGATCTCTTCGTGGTTTTCTTCCGTTTGGCGAATCGCCAAGGTGTTGTTCAGCGAGAAGAATTGGGGGTCGCCGACCATTTCCCAAGTTTCTTCGTCGCCGACGACCGACGTGATGAGGTCGATCAACTCGGACGGGTCGTTCATACCGCCGCCGGAGCCCGCGGTAACCGGAACGTTTCCGCCGCTCGATTGGATTTGCGCGGCGATGTTCGGCGAAAGGAGCGTCGAGTTCGCGCCGAAAACGTTTTGGCCGAGGCCCGGAATCGTGTTCGCGGCGGAAGCGCCCAAGCCGCGGTTCGCGACTTGTTGGTAAGCGCGTTGTTGGCTCGCTTCTTGCGACATCGCGCCGACGACGTTGCCGAAGTTCGGAACGCCGATAACCAAGTCGGCGACCGGGTAGTATTGCAAGGTCGTTTTGCCGGAGCGTTTGTTCTTGCCGGTGATCGTGAGGACTTCGTCTTCGACGATGTACGACAAGCCGAGCGGCGTCAGCGAGTGTTTCAGGTAGTTCTTCAACTTAATGTTCGAAAGGTTCGTCGGAACCGCCATATCGGACGTGATCCCGGCTTCCGCGAGCGCGGCTTCGTCGACCATAATGTTGATTTCCGCGTTTTTGCGAATGTAATCGACGACGAGATCCAACGGGGTCGGTTGGTCGAAAGGCAACGTGATTTGCATTTCGAGTTTGCGAAGGATTTCGAGGTCGGCTTCGGAGCGGGTCGTGCCGGCGGTCAGCGACTTGCGGTTCTTCGCGATGTTCCAACGATCTTGGTTGAAAACGAGCGGGTTTTTGTCGGTAACTTTAACGACCGCCGCTTCGTCGACGCCGTTCAACACTTGAAGGAACGTTTCGGCTTTTTCGTCGCGAATACGGTTGTTGAACGCGTTTTGTTTCGCGAGTTTCGCCATATTCAGCATTTGAACCGCGATTTGTTCGTTGCCGGAGTAGTCGGCGCATTTTTCCGCCAAGACGATCGCTTCGTCGTAACGGCCTTCTTCGAGGAGGTCGTTGAACTTTTCGGTATCGTCGGCCAAGCGCGCTTGACGTTCGAGTTCCGCTTCGCGTTTTTGCGCGACGAAAGCGTCGACGTTTTTATTTTGTTGTTGCAGCGCGATGCGGGAGCCGTTCGCGGCGAGGAACGATTCGGCGTCGGCGATCGCGACGTCGAGGCCGTGCGCGAAGAACGCTTTGTTCGCGGCGTCGAGGTTCGACGCTTCGATTTCGGCGCGAAGTTGCTTCAGGTCGGCGAGCGCTTCTTTCGGAGCGGTTTCGCGAACTTGGTTTTGCTTCGCGACGAACGCGGCGATTTCGTTTTGCAGCGCTTCCGGCGATTGCGTCAGGTCGATACCCGAGGCGGTCGCGACGACTTCCGGAGTCGCGGCGGCCGGAGCCGTGAGACGAGCGATTTCGGCGTTGATTTCGCGAACCGTCGCGGCGTCGAGTTCCGCCGTGTAGCGGAGCGCGTCGCGATAGTTGGTCAACGCGGTTTCTTTATCGCCTTGCGCGAGAGCGGTTTCCGCTTCTTGAACGTAAAGGTAGCCGGCGCTTTCGCCCGCCGAGACGCCCGGAACCGTCGCTTGG